>CAYTJW010000986.1:0-2435 GCA_964438135.1 uncultured Thermoanaerobaculia bacterium | reverse complement strand
GACGCAGACGTCGAGCGCGCGGCGCGGCCGGACCTCGAGCCCCCGCCGCACCAGCTGCCGCCGCCAGGCCAGGTCCTGGCCCAGGGACATGAGCCGGTTGAGCAGGTCGTAGCGGTGCGCGATGCGGCCGAACATCGCCCGCACCGCCGCCGGGTGGCGTCCTACCAGGCCGTCGCCCACGCCGGCGAGGCTAGCACACGCCCGGTCGACCCGCCCGGGCTCCGCCGAGGGCGTCGCGCAGGGCCTCGAGGGCCCGCCGCCGGTGAGAGATGGCGTTCTTCTCCCCCTCCTCCATCTCGCCGTAGGTGAGGCTCGAGCCGTCCGGCACGAAGCTCGGGTCCCAGCCGAAGCCCCGCCGCCCGCGGGGCGCCTCGCTGATGACGCCGCGGACGACGCCCACCCCGAGCACCTCCTCGGTGCCGTCGGTGGCGCAGACCATGCACCGGGCGACCGCCCGCGGGTCGGCGAAGGCGTGGGCGAGGCGGCAGATCCCGGCCGCGCCGACCGACGCCAGCAGCCACCGCACCAACGGCCCGGGGAAGCCGCCGAGGCCGGCCAGCTCGAGCCCGGTGTCCTCGACCAGCACGGGGGTCCGCAGCCGCTCCCAGGCCGCCCGGGCCTTGGCCCGGACCACCTCCTCGAGGGACAGCGACTGCAGCTCGGCCAGGTCGAGGGCGTGGTGGGCCAGCGGGTGGCCCAGCACCTCTTCCGCCTCGCGCAGCTTGCCCAGGTTGGACGTGACGAAGACCAGGTCATCCAGCCTCACGACCCGTCCTCGCCCGCCCACGAGATCTCCTCGATCGCCACGCGGTAGACCGCGATCTTGCGCGACAGCCCCTTGAGCTGGACGTTGCCCAGGTGCTCGGTGGGGAAGAGGTGGGCCACCGCCGCCTGGGTCGTCTCCCCGATCACCACCTGCCCCGGCTGGGCCACGTACTCCTCGATGCGGGCGGTGACGTTGACCGCGTTGCCGAGCACCGTGTAGTCGACGCGCCGGGCGGAGCCGATGTCGCCGACCACCACCGGTCCCGAGTAGATGGCCACCCGCACCTCGACCCGGTCGAGGCCCTCGGACTCCCGCTCCCGGTTCCACCGCTCCAGCTCGCGCACGATTCTCAAGCCCGCCCGCACCGCCCGCTCGGCGTGGTCGGCCTGCGGCAGGGGGGCGCCGAAGAACGCCATCGCCGCGTCGCCGATGAACTTGTCGAGGGTGCCGCCGTACTCGAAGATGGCGTCGGCGGCGAGGGTGAAGAACTGGTTGAGGAAGGCCGCCACCTCCTCCGGCGGCAGGCTCTCGCACCGCGGGGTGAAGCCGACGATGTCGGCGAACAGGATCGAGGTCTCGCGCAGGGTGACCGGGGAGCTGCCGTGCTCGGGCGCCGACAGGACCGCCTCGATCACCGCCGGCGAGTGGTAGCGCTCGAGCCGGTCGCGCTTGAGCTGCTCGCGCCGGATCTGCTCGTTCAGGCGGGCGCGCTCGATGGCCACCGCGGCGTAGTTGGCGAGCGCCGTCAGCAGGTCGAGGTCGGGGGCGGCGAAGGAGCCGACGTGGAGCGGCGAGTCGACGTAGATGACGCCGATGATCCGCTCCCGGTGCCACAGCGGCGCGCACATCGCCGACCGGATCTGGTGGATGCGGATGCTGCGGCCCGGCTCGAAACGCTGGTCGGACTGGGCGTCGTGGGTCAGCAGGGCGACCTTCTGGCGCGTCACCATGTCGAGAATGGTGCGCGAGATCGGCACCTCGGGGGCGGCGCCACCCCCGGACTCGCGGGCCCGGAAGAGCTCCAGCCGCGGCGTGCCCTCCTCGTCGAACAGGACGATGAAGCCGCGGTCGACCCGGATCTGCTCGAACACCACCTCCATGACCTTCTCGAGCACCGGCTCCAGCTCCTCGACCTGGATCAGGACCTTGGCGACCTGGGCCAGGGTCTCGAACAGCCGCTCGCGCAGCCCGATCTCCTTCGAGATCGAGCCCGAGCTCCCCTCCAGGCCGTAGTCCTGGTTGAACTCGGCCAGGGGGCGGAGGTAGGTCGCCGACGACAGGCCGCCGGTGTCGGCGGCGGTGTCCTGGACCAGGAGCTGGAAGTTGCCGATGGTGAGCTGGTCGCCGGCCGCCAGGGCGCCGCTGGTGACGAAGCTCTCGTTGACCTTGACGCCGTTGGTCGAGTCGAGGTCCAGAACCCGGAAGACCGACCCGTCCTCCTCCACCCGGGCGTGGTGGCGGGACACCGAGAAGTCCCTCAGGACGATGTCGTTGTCGCTCGACCGACCGAGGGTGAGGCCGTGCCGAATCGGCGTCCGGTGCGTCACCCCGCCTTCCTCGTAGACCAGCTCCAACATGGCAGCTCATTGTAACCCGGCCGCGGGGGGGTGTGGCGCGGCCGGCGGCGGCGTCGGGGTCAGGGCGCGCGGGCGCGGGGCGGACGCGCGCC
>CAYTJW010000985.1:0-2446 GCA_964438135.1 uncultured Thermoanaerobaculia bacterium | reverse complement strand
GAAGGGCAGATCGAGGACCACCTGGAAGGCGTGCGGGGCGCCGGTCTGCTGCTGGTAGTACTCGAGCGACGGCGACAGGCGGGTTTCGGACGCCTTCGCTTCGACGAGGATCCACGGCTGGCGGTCGCGCACGACGAGGAAGTCGACCTCGCGTTTCTGCTTGTCGCGCAGGTACCGCAGCTCGAACTCGCCAAACCCGAGGTCGGTCCAGGTTTCCACCGCCTTCAGCAGGTGGCACCCGATCAGGGTCTCGGCCCGGCCGCCCGGGTCGGCCACGCCGGCCCAGTCGCGCAGGAACCACTTCGGCTCCTTGCGCAGGGCCTTCGAGACGTTCCGGAACCACGGCCGCACGAGGAACCCGTAGTGCAGGTTGACGAGGACGTCTATCCACCGGCGCATCGTATCGACCGCCACGCCGATTTCCGACGCGAGCGAGGCGTACACCAGCTGGCTGCTGCTGCGCTCGGCCAGGATTCGCGCGAGCGTGTCGAGAGCCCCCAGCGCCTGGATCTGCGTGGTCTCGCGCAGGTCCTCGCGGGTCAGCAGGTCCCGGCGCTGGCTGCTCCACCGGCGTGTGAAACGGTGGTCTCGGCGCAGGAACGGCTCGGGGAATCCGCCATGGTCGCCGAGCGCCTGCCACTCGGCTTCGTCCAGGCGCATCGGCGGGCTGATGGGCGCGGCCGGGACGTCGGGCCGCAGCAGTTCGCCTGCCGACCAGGGGTGCATGCGGTAGAGCAGGTACCGCCCCATGAGGCTGTCGCCGCCCCGGCGATAGACGTCCAGGCGCGAGCTGCCGGTCACCAGCACGCGGGCCTGGTCGCCGTAGGTATCGAAGAACCCCTTGAGGAGCGCCTTCCACCGCGCGTGCTTGTGAAGTTCGTCGAGGACGATGACCGGCGGCGATGTGTGCAGCCGGTCGAGGCCCGCCGCGGAGGCCAGGGCCGCCGGGCCGCGAAGGATGGTCCGGCGGTGATCGGCATTATCCCAGCTGAGATAGAGGGTGGCTGCGGCGCGGCAGGCGGTGGTCTTGCCCACCTGCCGCGGCCCGCTGACGAAGGCCATCTGGCGGTGTCGCGCCAGGTGGTCGTGGAGGACCGCGGTGTAGAGCCGGGGCCTGATGGTATCGCCGCTCACGGTACCATTATCGTCATGTTCGTATAATGGTCCAGACCAAAATACGATACGTGCGATTATGGTGCGCAGAAACAACTTGTGGGGGCGCTGGCGGCGTGCCGGCTGAATCTAACACCAGGGTTCCCTATTGGGGAGTCTCCGGGGGGAGACAATCTTCGTCAGTGCGGGATTGAGTGTTGGGCGGGCGCGTAGTCACTAACCGCGGGCTTACGCGGGGCGGAGGGCGCGCAGGTAGGCGTCCACCGGTTCGCACAGGATGTCGTCGATGAGCAGCCGCTCGGCGCCGCGGTACAGCAGCCGGGCCTCGGCTTCCGGGTAGTCCCGCTTGAAGGCCCGCAGCGATCGGAGGTCTTCGGGCCTGACGCGCGCCGTCTGCTTGACCTCGATGGCGTGGAAGCCGGCCTCGCCATACACGACGAAGTCCACCTCGTGTCCCCCGGGCGTCCGCCAGTAGTAGAGGTCCGCCTTCCGGCTCGAGTAGGCGAGCCACGCGCGCAGGTGCTGCGCCACGAGCGTCTCGAGGGCGGCGCCCTCCACGAGGCCCGCGTCCCGATCGAGCGGGCCCGATGGACGCAGCGTGCGGAACACGCCCGCGTCGAACAGATAGAACTTCGGGTGGGCCACGGTGCTGCGGGCGGCGCGGCGCGTGAAAACGGGCAGCCGGAAGGCCAGCAGCAGGTCTTCGAGTACGTTGAGGTAGCCCGCCGCGGTCTTGCGCTCCACCTGGCACTCGCGGGCGACGTTCGCGAGGTTCAGGACCTGGGCCTGCGACAGGCTGATGGACTCCAGGAAGCGGGCGAACGCGCCCACGCTGCGGGCCCAGCCCTCGAGCTGCACCTCCTGTTCGAGATAGAGCGTGGCATACGCGCGCAGCGTCTCCAGGGGGTCGCTGGCCGCGCGAACCAGCGGCACCATGCCGAGACGCAAGGCCGCGTCCAGATCGAAGGCGGGCAACTCCGCAGCCATGAACGGGTGCATGGTGCGGAGGACCGCCCGGCCGCCGAGCAGGTCGATTCCGCCCCGCCGCAGCTTCCTGGCGCTCGATCCGGTGAGGACAAATCGCCTGGGCGCCGGCGACTCGATCACGGTGTGCACGACATTGAGCAGTTCCGGGACACGCTGCACTTCGTCCAGCACGACCGTTGCCCCGGGTGGGGTGGCCGCGATGAGCGCGGTGAGGCGCTCGGGCCGAGCGCTCAACTCACGGTAGGTATCCGGCTGCAGCAGGTCGATGCGCAGGGCGTCCGGCAGGTGACGGGCGAGCCAGGTGGACTTGCCCGTCCCCCTGGGGCCAAAGAGGAAGCAGGTGCCC
>CAYTJW010000984.1:0-2447 GCA_964438135.1 uncultured Thermoanaerobaculia bacterium | reverse complement strand
CCTCGACGACCTGCGGGTCGAGCGGGGCTCGGACTGGTGCTGGTGCGCGCCGGCGCCCGGGCTGTACCTCTACCCGGACAGCTCGAGCGGCGCGGCCTGCCGGGGCGTGACCGAGGTCGTGCCGCTCGAGCTCTACAACAACACCGGCGCGGACGGGACCTTCGCCCTGTCCTACGCGGTCACCGCCGGCAACGCCACGGTGACCGGGCCGGCCAGCCTGGCGGTGGCCAGCCAGGGGCGGGCTCAGGTCGCGGTCGAGGTGACCGGCGACAGCTGCCTGCCGGGGGGCGCGGTCGACTTCACGGTCGAGGCGGCCGGCAACGGCTACTCCGACGCGGCGGCCGGAACGTTCGCGCTCGCCGACAGCGACGCGGTGTGGTGGCAGCGGGCGCCGCTGGCCCAGGCCCGGACCAGCCACACGCTGGTGGCGGTGGGCGAGCAGGTGTACGCCCTCGGCGGGGAGGGCTCGACCGGGGGCCCCAGCCGCAACGAGCTCTACGACCCGGCGACGGACCGGTGGTGGCCGCGCGCGCCGCTGCCCGCGCCCGGGCTGACCCTCGTCGACGGCGCGGCGGTGGGCGGCCTGGTCTACCTGCCGGGCGGGTGGGACCCGTCCGCGGTCGTCGTGCCCACGGTGCTGGTCTTCGACCCGGCGGCGAACTCCTGGTCGACGGTGGCCGACGCGCCGCGCACGGTGCGCTCCTACGGCGCGGCGGCGTGCGCCGACGGCAGGCTCTACCGCGTCGGCGGCGTCCAGGCGACAGGGGCCCTCGAGGCCGCGGGCGAGGTGTTCGACCCCGCCACCGGCCAGTGGACCGCGCTCCCCCCCATGGCCATCCCCCGCGGCGCCTTCGCCGCGACGGAGTGCGTGGACGGCGTCCTGTACGTGGTCGGCGGCTGGGGCGCCGGCGGCCTCGTGGCCGACGTGGAGGCGCTCGACACGGCCACGCTCACGTGGTCGACGCGGGCGCCGCTGCCGCTGCCGGTCGACTCGGGCGCCGGCTTCGAGCTCGACGGCAAGGTGGTCGTGGCCGGCGGCTTCGGCGGCGACATGCGGACCACCTACGTCTACGACCCGGCGGCCGACGCCTGGCAGGTGGGGGAGCCGCTCGGGGTGGGTCGGGCGATGGCCGCGGCCGCCGCCGGCCACCTGGTCGGGGGCCTGGACGCGCAGCTCGACCCGGTCCTGGAGCACGAGGAGCTCGAGCTCTGCGGGGCGTGCCGGCAGGCCGACCTGGCGGCGCGGGTCAGCGACGGCCGCTGCGCGGCGCTGCCGGGCGAGGTCGAGAGCTACACCCTGACCGTGTCGAGCGCCGGGCCGAGCACGGTCGAGGCCACCGTGACCGACACCTTCCCGGCCGCGCTCCTCGGCGTCACCTGGACCTGCGCCGCCGCGGGCGGCGCGACCTGCACGGCGTCCGGCTCGGGGGACCTCTCGGACCCGGTCACCCTGCCGCCGGGCGCCGAGCTGGTCTACACCGCCACCGGGACCGTGGCCTCAGGCGCGACCGGGATCCTGGCCAACGCCGTGACCGTGGCGCCGGGGTTCGGGGCCATGGACCCGAGCCCCGAGGACAACACCGGGGTCGACACGAGCTTCCTCGAGACCCCGCTCTTCTGCGACGGCTTCGAGGCCGGCACCGCTGCCGCCTGGAGCGCCGTCCAGCCGTGAGGCGAAGGTGACACCGTCATCCCGAGCCGGTCCGTGGAGGCGACGATGAGAGGTCTCGCGTGGTGCGCGCCGTGCCTGGCCCTCCTGGCGCTGGCCCTGCCGGCCGACGGCCAGACCCTGCTCTGGGAGAGCTTCGACAACGTGTCGCCGCCGACCCTGCCGCCGGGGTGGGCCTCGGATGTGGTCGGCTTCCACCACTTGCAGTGGTCGGTCGAGAATCCGTTGGGCATGGCGGCCCACTCCGAGCCCAACCTGGTGTTCTTCCCCGCCATGTTCATCGCTTCCTATGAGGCGGCTCGGCTGTACCGCACCACCGGCCTCGACCTCAGCGCCTACGGCTACTGCGCCCAGGTCACGGCCAGCTTCTGGATGTACCACAACGACGACGATCCTGCCTGCGACGACTTCGTCCAGCTGCAGGTGTCGACCGACGGCGGCGCCTCGTGGAGCGACCGCGGCCCCGCCGTGGCCCGCTACAGCCCGACCGAGGGCTGGGAGCAGGCCAGCGTGACCATGGTCAACGTCGGCCGCCACTCAGACGTCCGTTTCGCCCTCCTCTTCTCCGGGTACTACGCGCCGAACAGCGGCGTCTACGTCGACGACGTCCTGGTGACGACCGCGGCCGCGCCGCACGTCGTGGGGGCTTCGCACGCGGTGGTCGACGACTCCTGCCCGACCGGCCGGGACAACGGCAACGGGGTGGTCGAGCCGGGCGAGGACGGGACCCTCGACGTCACCGTCACCAACCTGGGCTGGGCCGACGCGACCGGCGTGT
>CAYTJW010000983.1:0-2448 GCA_964438135.1 uncultured Thermoanaerobaculia bacterium | reverse complement strand
ACCCCCTGGGCCGCGGCGCCCGCCGCCAGGCCGAGCGCCACGAGAACGGCCAGCGGCCGCGTCCGGGGTGGCCGCCTCATGCCGGGTCGGGCCGACGCGCCAGGCGGTCGCCGTAGAGGGTGTCCGCCCGCTGGTCGACCGCCTGGCCGACCGGCCCGCGCCGCTCCGCCAGCGGCTCGGGGGCCGAGCGCGGGTGGGGGAAGCGCGCCTTGACGTAGTCGCCGAGGGTGACGTTGGTCGGGCCGTAGCCCGAGTGGTAGAGGTGGTACTCGAGGGCGTATCCCATCTCGCCGGCGGTCTGGAAGCGGTCGGCCGGGTCCGGCTGCAGCGCCCGCTCGAGGATGACGGCGAGGTCGTCCGGCACCTCCCGCCGCACCGCCTGGACCGGCTGCGAGTACGCCAGGCCCAGCGAGTGCAGGCGCTCCAGGGCGCCCGAGCCGCGCACCGGCACGTCGCCGGCCAGGAGCTCGTACAGCAGCACGCCGAGGGAGTAGATGTCGGAGCGGCGGTCGGTGGCGCTGCGGCGGGCCTGCTCGGGCGCCATGTACTCGATGCGCCCCATCAGCACCCGCTCGTCCTGCTCCATCACCTCGCGCGCCTTGGCGATGCCGAAGTCGGTCACCTTGACCACGCCCTCGAAGTTGACCAGCACGTTCTTGGGCGAGATGTCGCGGTGGACGATGCCGAGCTCGCACCCCTCGCGGTCGCACTGGCGGTGGGCGTACTCGAGCCCGCGGCAGACGCGGCTGGCGATGAACGCGCCGAGGTCGACCGGCAGCGGCCAACCCCGCTCGGAGTGGGCGCGCAGGAACTGCTCGAGGTTGACCCCCTCGACGTACTCCATGACGATGAAGTAGCCCTCGGCGGAGACGTTGAGGCTGTAGACCTGGACGATGTTCTCGTGCACCAGGTCGGCCACCAGCTTGGCCTCGGCGATGAACAGCCGGGTGAACTCCGGGTCGGCCGCCAGCTGCGGGCGGATGGTCTTGATCGCCACCGTCTTCACGAAGCTGGCGGCGCCGGTCTGCTGCGCCTCGTACACCGCCCCCATGCCGCCCTGGGCGACCTGGCGAACGACGTGGAACTCGTGCGCGGCGCTGAGCGTGCCGATGGTCATGGCCACCTCCCCCGCCCCGGCGGGCGGCCGGCCGGACCGAATCGCGCGAGCCGGGGACCCCGGCCCACCCCGCCTACCCTCACGACGAGTAGAACGGCGTGCTGCCGGCGCCGTGGTCGGTCACGTCCACGACCTGCGCGATCTCCGGCACCTCCTGGGTGATCGCCGACTCGATCCCCTGGCGGACCGTGAAGGACGCGCTGGCGCAGCCCTGGCAGCCGCCGCCGAGCCGTACGTAGGCGGTGTCGCCCTCCACCCGGTCGAGCTCCACCCACCCGCCGTGGGCACCGAGCGCCGGCGCCACCTTCTCGTCGATGACGCGCTGCACCCGTCGCGCGATCGGGTCCTGCCAGTCGGGCTCGGCGGAGGGGTTGGAGATCGAGAAGCCCGCGCCGGAGGCGGTGGTGAGGAAGTCGACCGAGGCTCCCGCCATCCACTCCGCGGTCTGCGGGTCGAGGTGGAGGGTGAAGGCCTGGGCGTCGACCACGACGTCGTCGGCGGCGACGTCGGCGGCCCGCAGCAGGTGGATCTGGTAGCGGAAGGTGAACTTGCCGACGCGCACGGCACGGATGCGCAACCCGGCGCAGTCCGGGCCGGCACCGGCGACGTACTCCGCCACCTTCGCCCTGGCGGTGTCGGTGAACGTGATCATGGGGCTCCCCTTTTGTCGCACCGGGGTCGGCCCGCCCGCGGGCGGCGCCGCCCGCGGCCATCATAGCGGCATCCCCCGGGCGGGTCGAGGCAGCAGCGGGGCGGCGCCGGGTCGCGGGGGGCAGACCGCACCGTCGGCCGCCGGGCCGCGAAGGGCTCAGGTCGTGTCGGGGCGGCGCGGGCAGGCGCGCAGGACCCGGACCAGCTCGGCCGGGCGGATCGGCTTGACCAGGAAGTCGTCGACGCCGGCGGCCGTGCACTCGTCGCGGTCCTCGGTCAGGACGCTGGCCGTCGTGGCCACGACCCGCGGCCGCTCCGGGCCGAGGCGGCGGTGGATCTCGCGGGTGGCCTCGAGACCGTCCATCTCCGGCATCTGCACGTCCATCAGCACCAGGTCGTAGGGCTGGCGCTCGAGCGCGGCCAGCACCTCGAGGCCGTTGCCGGCCACGTCGGCCCGGTAGCCCAGGTGCTCGAGCAGGCGCAGCGCCAGCAGCTGGTTGACGGCGTTGTCCTCGCCGACCAGGATCCGCAGCGGGTGCCGTCGGCCCAGGGCCGGGTCGAACGGGCTCGTCTCCGGGCCGCGCTCGGGCCGCTGGCCGGCACCGAGGGCGAGCGCCGGCGCCAGGCCCTGGAGCAGCTTCGACGGCCGCACCCGCCGGGTCCGGACCGCCGCCGCGTCC
>CAYTJW010000982.1:0-2448 GCA_964438135.1 uncultured Thermoanaerobaculia bacterium | reverse complement strand
TCCGCCGGGGCTTCGACCATGCCGCGGCGGCCCTCGCCCTCCGCCGCAGCCAGCTCCGCGCCGCCGCCGAGGCGGGCTCCCCGAACGCGGCCAGGCTGCTCGAGGTGGTCCGAGTCGACCAGCGAGTGCTCGCGGAGCGCCGCTCCGCCGCGCTCGCTGCCGTGACCCGCGAGCCGGACCTGGTCGGCGCCGACCCCGTGCGACCGGTCGGCCACTTCCTGGTGGTGCCGACCAGCGACCCCGAGCAGCGCGCCCGCTTCGACGCCGAGGTCGAGGCCGCGGCGGTGCGCGTCGCCGTGGCCCACGAGGAGGCCCTCGGCGCCACGACCCACGACGTGTCGACCCCGACCGGCGCCAGGCTCGCCGGTCTGCCCGACTGGCCCGGCTTCGACCTGCTCTCCCGCCGCCCCTCGGGCGAGGAGCTGGCGATCGAGGTCAAGGGCCGCGCCCACTCAGGCTCCGTCGAGCTGAGCGGCAACGAGTGGGCCCGCGCCTGCAACCTGCGCGGGCGGTACTGGCTGTACGTGGTCTACGGCTGCGCCTCGTCCCACCCGCAGCTGCTCAGGGTGCAGGACCCGTTCGGTCGTCTCATCGCCGGGCCGCGCGGGGGGGTGGTGGTGGAACGCGAGCAGATTGTGGCGGCGGCGGAGGGCGACCGCCAGGGATGACACATCGATGTTCAGCTCCAGAGTGGTCGCCCGGGCTCTCGCTTGGTGGCCATGCCGCCCTGGCACAGGTCGGCAACCGCCTCCATGCGGCGAGACTGGTGCGGGCAGCAGCGGACTTGCGCCAGAGCGTTCTGGATCATGGCCGTGACAGACCGCGATTGAGGAGGTGCGTGTGACGACCGAGATGGACCGCATTCGAATGAAGTACGCGTCCGGGGAATTCCCTCTGCTTGTCCGAGCTGTGAGGATCGACGGCTTGCGCGGCTTTGTCGACTGCAAGGTTGAGCTCAGCTTCCCGATAGTCGCTGCAGTCGGGGAGAACGGCGCCGGCAAGACGACCCTCCTCAAGGTGCTGGCATGTGCGTACGAGCAAGAGGGTCTCGGCGCCACAACATACATGCCGGGGCGCTTCTTCATGAGCACGCCTTGGGATGTCGTACGAGATGTCCGCCTCGAATACACGCTGAAGCACGGCAAGGAGGAGCGAATCGTCCGAGTCCGCAAACCGACCTCCAGGTGGCGCGGCCTTCATGGTCGACCGAAACGGCCTGTGTACCTGCTCGACATTGCTCGGACGATGCCTGTTGATGCCTTGGTGGGTTATGCTCAGCTGACGAAGAAGAAGGTGAAGGAGGCGTCTTCTGAGACTCTCCCGGACGAACTGCGCGATAGGTTATCCTCCATCCTTGGAAAAACATACCTTGAGGCTCGATTCGCCCGTCCGGATTCGGACGAGCGAAAGCGAGTGGGGGTTCTTCGACAGGACTTCGGTTCCTACTCGAAGTTCCATCAAGGTGCGGGCGAGTACTCAGCACTGGATCTCCTTGGCGCCATCCAAGGCGTGCCCAACAACTCCTTGCTGCTGGTGGACGAAGTGGAGGCGTCGCTGCACCCCAAGGCACAACGCAGGTTGATCGACAGCCTCGCTTGGTTGTGCCGCACAAAGAGGCTGCAGATCGTGTTGACTACACATAGTCCCTATGTTCTTGAAGCACTCCCGCAAGAGGCCAGAGTCTTGTTGGTTCGAGAGCAAGGCGGTATTCGGCCTCTCTATGGTGCCTCTCCGGAATTCTGCCTGAGCGCCATCGACGACCGCGATCACCCTGAACTGGCGGTTTTTGTTGAGGACCGCGTTTCGGGCGCGCTGACCCAGGAACTAGTCGGCCATTGCGACGCTGACCTTCTCAAGAGGTGTCTGGTCATCCCGGTCGGTCCGAGCAACGTCGTGTCTACCCTCGGGCGCCTGTCTGCGAGCGGCGCGTTGCCCTATCCGTCTGTCGCGGTGCAGGATGCGGATTCTCGGTCCCCCGACTGCCTGGTCCTCCCTGGCACGATGGCGCCCGAAAGGGAGGTCTTCTCGGCGTTGAGTCGCGGCGGCTGGCCTGATGTGTCAGAGCGATTCGGGCGTCCCCCAAGCGAGGTGCAGTCCATTCTGGAAGATGCCATCAGGCTACCTGACCACCATGCCTGGTGCGGTTTCGTTGGCGACCGACTGCGCAAGAGCACGAACGTGGTGTGGGACACCCTGGCTGCGGTATGGGTAGAACGTTGTCTTTCAGTGGGTGACAGAGAGCAGTTCGTCGAAGGCATCAGGGACGCGCTGGCGAAGCCGACGCAGGTGCGCTGATGGCGATTGCCGGCCGCCGTCTCATCGAGGTTGCCTTCCCCCTCAAGCAGGCGTCGCTGGACTCGGTGCATGAGAAGAACGTGCGGCACGGGCACATATCGACGCTGCACATCTGGCCGGCGCGGCGGCCGTTGGCGGCGTGCCGGGCGGCGC
>CAYTJW010000981.1:0-2451 GCA_964438135.1 uncultured Thermoanaerobaculia bacterium | reverse complement strand
GCCGCGACCTCGGCCTTGACCGCCCGGTCGAAGGGCTCGGCCCGGTCGCCGATCCCGCGCCGTGACCGGCGGCAGGGCGCCACCCGGCACGACCGTCACGAGGTCGCCCCGCCACCCCGACCGCTTCGTCCTGACGGTTGAGATGGGTGGCGACTGGGGTTAGGCTGAGGCCCATGGGCCTGCTCCTTGCCCTGCTCGTTCTCGGCGGGCTTTTCTGGCTGCTGTGGCACTTCCGGCTGCGCCGAGTGGCGACGCGGGCGGAGTGGCGAGAGCTGGCCTGGGCGGCCGGGGCCATCGCCCGCTTCTTCTGGGGGATGGGCCTGTTCAGCCTGGCCGAGCTCGCCCGTTGCCGGCGCCTGGCCAGCGGCGAGGCGCTGGTCCGCTTCGACCAGCTGCCGGAGCGGCAGGCGGACGTGGTCGTGGCGGGCCGGGTCAGCGCGTCGCAGCCGCTGGTCGAGGACCCGTGGGTCGCCTCCGTGCAGAGCCCGCTCGACGGCGAGGGGGCGACCTGGCGGGAGACGCCGACGCTCGCGGTCGAGCTGCGCGCCGACGGCACCTACCGCATCGCCTCCCTGGGCCGGGACGGCCGGCCGGACTCCCGGCCGGGCGGGCCGCAGGCGGACCTCGCCGCCGACATCGTGCTCGAGAACGGCTCGCTCGTGCAGTGGCCGGAGGGCATCCCGCACGAGTGACGGCCCCCGCCGCCACAGCGTGGCGACGAGGTGCTGCTGGAGGTGACGCTCGCCCACGGCCGGCCGCCGATCCGGGCCCTGGGCTGGGTTGCCGCCGCCGCGCCGGAGGTGGGCGGAGTCGCCCTGTCCGTGACCTTCCTCGCCCTGACCGACGGCGACGCCGCCCGCATCCGTCGCCTGGTGGCGGCGGGTGGGGCGGGGTCGCGCGACCCGGTCCGCCGACCCAGCCGGCCGGGCGCGGCCCCTGGCGGGCGCCAGCCCGGTCGTGGCATGCTGGCGACGGAGCAGGGAGGGTCTGCCGATGCCAGGGATCGTCCGCCGCTGTCTGCTGGTGACGCTCGTCGTTCCGGTCGCGCTGGGCTCGTGGCTGGCGGCCCGGGGCGAGGAGGGCCAGCAGCGGGTGATCTTCGTCGCCGGCTACGGCGCGAGCACCCGGATCGACGACGAGAAGTTCCAGGAGCTGCGCAGGAAGAACTTCGAGGGCCAGTGGATCTCGTTCTTCTCCAACCAGCTCTACCTCAACCGCGAGCGCTTCCTCAAGGCCGCCCAGCAGGCCGACATCCTCTTCTACAGCGGTCACTCGGGGACGCCGAGCAGCAGCCCCGGCATGCAGGCCCTGGTGGTCAAGGCCGCCACCGAGGAGAAGGCGGAGGTGCTGCCTGCCGCGGCGATCGCCCGGGCGCTCGAGGGCGAGACGGGACCGCGGTTGGTGGTGGTCGACGGCTGCTGCACGACCGACCCCGAGGACGGGGTCGAGGGTCCGAACCGCCTCAGCACGGCGTTCGGGATCACCGCGACGACCACGGGCCGAGCCTACCTCGGCTGGTCGAAGGCCGTGCCCGGCTTCCTCGCCGACGACCAGATCGGCCGGCTGTTCGCGATCTGGACCGCGCCCGGTGCCGGCGGCCGCTACCCGACCCTGGAGGAGGCCCGCGCCGGCGTCGGTATCGAGAACCTGGTCATCGTCGGCGACGGCGGGCTGCGCTACCGGTGAGCGTGCCGCTCGACGCGGCCGTGCCCCTCAGCCCTCGAGCACGAGCAGCAGCGGCTGCTCCAACGCCTCGGCGAGCCAGCGGAGGAAGCGGGCGGCGTCGGCGCCGTCGACCAGGCGGTGGTCGTAGCTCAAGGACAGCGGCAGCAGCAGGCGGGGCCGGAAGGCCTGGCCGTCCCACACCGGCTCCGTGCGGGCGCGGGACACGCCGAGGATGCCGACCTCGGGCCAGCTGACGATGGGCGAGAAGCCGGTGCCGCCGATGCCGCCGAGGTTGGAGACGGTGAAGGTGCCGCCACTGAGCTCGTCCGGGGTGAGCCTGCGGCCGCGGGCGCGGGCGGCGAGGTCGGCGAGCTCGACGGCGATCGCCGTGACGCTCTTCGCGTCGGCGTCGCGCACCACCGGCACGAGCAGGCCGTGCTCGGTGTCGACCGCCACGCCGACGTTGACGTAGCGCTTGAGGACCACCTGGCTCGAGGCCATGTCGACGCTGGCGTTGAGGGTCGGGAAGACCCTCAGCGCCTGGGCCGCGGCGCGGACCAGGATGGCGGTCAGGGTGAGGCTGCCGCCGGCCTTCTCGACCCGCGGCGCGAGGCGCTGCCGCGCCGCCTCGAGGTCGGTGACGTCGGCCAGGTCGTGGTTGGTGACCTGCGGCACGAGGGCGGCCGAGCGGGCGACGTGCTCGGCGGTGAGGCGGCGGATGGTGGTCATCGGCCGCGTCTCCACCGGGCCGAAGCGGGAGAAGTCGGGCAGGCCCGGCGCGGCGGC
>CAYTJW010000980.1:0-2455 GCA_964438135.1 uncultured Thermoanaerobaculia bacterium | reverse complement strand
CCCGACCTCGCCCGAGCCGCCCGAGCGCTGCCGCCGGTCGCGGTCGGCGGCGGCGCTGGGGCCCTGGCTGCCGCAGCCCTCGCCCGCCCACCGGCTCCTGGCACGGGAGGTGTATCAACACCTCGCCCCGGGCGACCCGTACCATGGAGACAAGGCCGCGGCTGCGGCCTGGCCCCAGGCCCGCGCGCTCCAGTCGGGGAGGTCGAGATGGTCCGTTCGCTGGCAGAGATCGTGGTCGTGACGCTACTGGCGACGGCGCCGGCTGCGGCCGGCATCCCGGAGATCGGCGAGCCGGTGGCCGGGGCATTCGGGGTGTACCGGCCGATCCCGGTCGAGGTCACGCCCCGGGCGCTCCAGTTCACGGTCGAGCCGGGCCTCGCCAACGTGGACAACGCCGACGCCTTCCTGCTCGGTGCCGGCCAGGTCGCCCTGCTCGAGGACCACGGCTTCTTCGTCACTCGCGGCCGGGAGAACCTGTACGCCGCCGGCCACTCCGTCGGCAGCGCCTACCAGAACTTCGCCGACGTCTACCTCGAGGCCAGGGAGCGCAGCATCCCCGCCTACGTCACCGGCGACGCGATGCTGCACGCCTTCCACCGGCTCTTCGACCACGTCCTCATGCGCACCGAGGAGACCCACCTCGCCCCGGCCCTGGCGGAGCTCGACCGCGAGCTGCTGGAGCGGCTGGCGGCCATCCACGACCAGGCCGCCACCCCGGAGGTCGGGGAGGCGGCTCGCCTGGCCGCCGCGTACGTGGCGGTCGCCCTCAGGCTGCTCGACGAGGACGCGGCCATACCGGCATGGGCGGCCGCCCCGGTCGCGGCGGAGCTGGACCTCATCGCCGCCCACGACGAGATGGTGACCTGCCCGCTGCTCGGCGCGTTCACCGAGGACTACACCCAGTACGTGCCGCGCGGGCACTACACCCGCTCCGAGGAGCTCGAGCGCTTCTTCCGGGCGATGATGTGGCACGGCCGCATGGCGTTCCCCCTGCGCGAGGTGTCCTTCGGCATGCCCGGAGCCCAGCGCCCCGACCTCGCCCGCGCCGCCCTGCTCGTGGCGCGGGAGCTCGAGCGGGCCGACGGGGAGGCGAGGCCGGCCGCGCTGTGGGAGACCGTCTACCGCCCGACGGTGTTCTTCGTGGGCGAGAGCGACGACCTCCTGCACACGCACTACTCGACGCTGGCCGAGTCCGTGCTCGGCGCCCCTCTGACGGCGCTCGAGCCGGCCGCGATCTGCGACCCCGAGCGGATCCAGGTCTTCATGGACCGCGCCGAGGCCGAGCTGCCGCAGCCGCGGATCCGGGGCACCGTCGGCCGAGGCATGCGCCTCTTTGGCCAGCGCTTCATCCCCGACTCGTGGTACTTCTCCGAGCTGGTGTTCCCGAGCGTGCCCGGCCGCTTCATGCCCTCGGTCCTCGACGTCCTGTCGGTCCTCGGCTCGGTCGAGGCCGAGCGCCTCCAGCGCCAGGCCGGGGAGGAGGAGCACCTGGGGTACCGGGAGCAGGTGGCGACGCTGCGTGCCGACGTCAGCACCGGCCCGACGGAGCGCTGGGCCTCGACCCTGTACTGGGGCTGGCTGTACACCCTGGCGCCGCTCCTCCAGGAGTGGGGCGAGGGCTTCCCCCCGTTCATGCAGGACGAGCTGTGGCCGCGGCGGCAGCTGATGGCGGCCGCGGGCTCGTGGACCGAGCTCCGCCACGACACCATCCTCTACGCCAAGCAGTCGTACACCGGCGACACCAGCGGGCCGCCGCAGGCGCCGTTCGTCCAGGGCTACGTCGAGCCCGTGCCCTGGGTGTTCGCGCGCCTGGCCGCGCTCACGGTCTTCACCCGTGACGGCCTCGAGGGCCTCGGCCTGCTCGACGCCGAGGCCGCCGGCAAGCTGCAGCTCATGGAGCAGGGCGCGCGCCTGCTCGCGGACGTCGCGGCACGGGAGCTCGAGCGCCGGCCAGTGTCGGGCGAGCAGCTCGCCTTCGTCTACGGCTTCGGCCAGTGGCTCACCCACCTGCTGGCGGTGGGGGACGACCCCGGCAGCCACGCCGACGACCACGACCGGGCGCCCGTGGTGGCCGACGTGCACACCGACCCCAACCCGCCCGGCACCGTGCTCGAGGAGGGGACCGAGTACCCGGGGCGGATCCTGGTCGTGGCCGACGTCGAGGGACGGCTCCAGCTGTGCGTGGGGGCGGTCTTCATCCCCCACGAGCTCACCTGGCCCATGGACGACCGCCTGACCGACGAGGCCTGGTGGGACCTGCTCGCCGGCGGGCCGCCCGAGCTGCCGTGGTGGCTCGGCCCGGTGGTCGACGCGGCGACGCCCGACCTCGCGGACCCGGCCGGCGGCGAGAGCCAGGCCTTCGCGCCCGGCCAGGCGACCGTGACCCTGGAGCGCGACGCCGTCGCCGCCGGCCAGGACCTCCGCCTGAGCTGCGACCCGGCCGCGCTCCGCGTGG
>CAYTJW010000979.1:0-2462 GCA_964438135.1 uncultured Thermoanaerobaculia bacterium | reverse complement strand
ACCACACCCCAGCCCCCTGCGCTGCCGTCCAACCCGCGAATCGCTCAGGTTAGGTATCACAGTTATCGAGGGGCCTGGCACCAAACCAGAGCGAGCGACACTGGGGTCATGTGCACCTCCTTTGGGTCAGCGCCTATCGGCGCGCCGTGAACCTGCATCGAGGCCCCGGGTGGCGCGCTGCCGAGCCGCGCCCCGGTCAGACCGAGACCCTCCGAGGGGTGGCTCAGGTTGGCCCGGGGCGCCGGTTCATTCGCCGCGCAGGCACTGCTCGTCGCCACCGACCGGACCCTACGGCACCTCGAGCGACCAACGGCCTGTCGTGCCGGATTCGAACCCGTCAGCAAAGACCAGACCCGCCGGCGTGTAGAGCGCTTCGTCAAGGCCGATTGCGGCGGCGAGCGCCTTGACCGTGCGGACGCCCCGGTAGACGAAGAAGCAGTGCGCCGGCGTGTCCCATCGTCTCTCGGCCCAGAGGAAGTGGGACATGGCGTTGTCGAGGGTCGTCTCGACCGAAGCCGGCGCCGCGTAGAGCTGGAGCCCGATGCCGAGACCGAGCTCGAAGTGACCCGGGCCGCAGTTGCACAGGCTCGCGCCGTCCGAGCTGTACTGCAGGCAGGAGCACGAGTCGGTGTGGGCGCCGGTCGTCTGGAGCACGGCCATGGTCCAGGACAGGAGCGTGGCGTAGGCAGGCGGGAGCGCCGCACCGAGCGTGGTCAGGTGATGGGCGCGGAGAGCGTTCGGGGTCCACAGCGCCCGCGGCGCGTCGGAGTCGTCCCACACGAACACGGGGTCGCCGTCGCACGCGAACGGGCACCCGATCGCCGCCGCGGACGGTGTCCCTCCCGGAGGCAGGACCCAGCCGAACTTGACGCACGCGAAAGCCGGCCCAGGGCCGACGAAGCCGTTGGCGATGCCGAACTGCTCGACGACATCGGTCGCCCGGTCGAGATACACCGTGTCGCCGGTCGCTGCGTACGCCGCGAGGAGGAGCATGGCCGCGTCCTGGAAGTACCCGACCCACATCTCGCCGGAACTCGCGGCGGTCTCGCCGCCGCCGGCGAGGTAGTGGCACATCTCCCGCCCGTCGAGTGGGCTCACCGGGCACGGCGGCGTGACCTGCTTGTACTCGTGGGCGAGGTGGGCGCTGGCCAGACCGAGACCCGCGGTCAGGTAGGCGTCGCGGTCAGTCGCCGAGAAGGCCGGGTTGCGCGCAGCTCGGAGAAACGCCAGGCCGAGGCGCGCGCTGACGTCGGTGGCGGTGTCCGCTGCCGCGCAGGTGATGCTGTCGCCCTGGACCCGCAGCAGCCAGCACGGGAGCCCGGAGTAGGCCGCGAGCTGCATGCGCTCGAATGTCCGGTAGATCGCGAGCATGTGCTCCGCCTGGGTCGACATGCTGGTCACGAGCGCGAGCTCGGACAGCTCGTCGCCGTTCACCAGGTAGTTGGCAGGGTCGAGGGTTGCGTCCGTCACGCCGTACCCCTCGTGCAGGAAGGTGTCGGCGATCCCGGTCGCGCAGTCGGCTTCACCGGGTACGGGCAGCCAACCGATGAACCACGGCGGCGCCTGGCGCAGCTCGCCGTCGAGCAAGAGCACTCGGGTCACGTTCGGGTTCGCCGTCTGGTCGTACAGGTCGGCCACGAAGGTCGCGTAGTTCTCGGCCCGGGTCTCGCCGTTGAACATCACCTCAGCGGGGTCCACCAGAGGCGAGGGGGGCGGGTAGCCCCCCACGATCACCGGTTGCCCCGTGCAGTCGGCCCCGGCCGATGCGACCAGCGCCAACGTGGCCAGCACCAGCGCCCATGCTGTCGGCGCCAGACGGCCGGTCGAGCTCCTCGGTCCACGCCGTTCCCTCTGATTCACCATCGAGTGGCTCTCCATTCCTGCGCTCTTGCGCTGCAGCCAATGGGAGGACCGCGACATCCGAACCTCCTCCCTGGATCCCTCACGCGGCGCGGAGTGAACGGGCTGCAAGCGAGGACGGGCCTCGCGCAGCACGCGGCTTCCGGCACGCCAGCCGGTGGCGACCTCGACGCGAGCGCCGTCGCGACAGGCTGAGCGCCGTGACCGCCCTGCGATCGTCGCTGCTCCGGGGTCACTGCCGTGAACCGGCCTCGGGTTCCCCGGGGCTCTCGCGCCCCTGGCTCACCGCCCGGACCTGGTGAGTGCGGTGATGCGGCCGGGGTCGAAGCCCCGCACCAGCGTGCCGTCGACGTCGACCACCGGAACCCCGGCGCCGGCGCCGGCGCGCGCCTCGAGCTCCTGCCGCGCGCCGGGGTCGCGGTCGATGTCCCGCTCGGTGTAGGCGACCCCGAGCTGACCCAGCAGCTCCTTCGCCTTGCGGCACCACGGGCACCAGCTCGCCGAGTAGAGCACGACCCTCTTCGGGCGGGGCCGCTCGGCCGGCGCCGCGGTCGGGGTCGCGGCGGTCGGGGTCGCAGTCCCGGCCGTCGCGACGCTCGACG
>CAYTJW010000978.1:0-2465 GCA_964438135.1 uncultured Thermoanaerobaculia bacterium | reverse complement strand
CGGGCCGGCAGCTGGCGCCGGCTCGGGGCGGGCCCCGCCGGCCTCAGCGACGGCTGCGTCCGCTCGATGTGGGAGGACCGGGCCCGCGACCTGGTCTGGCTCGGCACCTCCAACGGCCTCGACGCCGTCGACCCCGACCTGCGGGTCGTGGCCCGCTTCGGCGAGCGGGACGGGCTCCCCAACGGCACCGTCCACGGCCTCCTCGGCGACCGGCGGGGGCGGCTGTGGCTGGCCACCAGCCGCGGTCTGGCCCGGCTCGACCCGGACCGCCGGGCGGTGCGGGCGTTCACCCTCCGCGACGGGCTGCAGGGGACGGTCTTCTCCTCCGCGCGCTGCGCCTCGGCCGACGGTCGCCTCTACTTCGGTGGCGACAACGGCTTCAACGTCTTCGACCCGGAGCTGGTGACCGAGAACCCGTTCCCGCCGCGCGTGGTGGTGACCGAGGTGCGGAGCTTCGACCGCGTGCTCGCCGCGGCGGACGAGATCGTGCTCGGCCACCGCGACAGCTTCCTGTCCTTCGAGTTCGCCGCCCTCGACTTCACCGACCTGTCCCGCAACCGCTACGCCTACCGCATGGAGGGCTTCGACCAGGAGTGGGTCGACGCCGGCTCCCGCCACTTCGCCAGCTACACCAACCTCGACCCGGGCCGCTACGTCTTCCGGGTCCGCGCCGCCTCCAGCGACGGGGTCTGGAACCGGGCCGGGGCCAGCGTCGCCCTGCGCGTCCGGCCGCCGCCGTGGCGGACCTGGTGGGCCTACCTGCTGTACGCGCTGACCGGGGCCGCGACGGTGGCGAGCTTCGTCCGCGTCCAGCAGCGCAAGGTGGAGCGGGAGCGGGCGGTCAGCGCCCGGCTGCGCCAGGCCGACCGGCTCAAGGACGAGTTCCTGGCCAACACCTCGCACGAGCTCCGGACGCCGCTCACCGGCATCATCGGCCTCGCCGACTCGCTGCTGGCCGGCGTCACCGGGCCGCTGCCGGAGGCCACCCGCGACAACCTGGCGATGATCGCCGGCAGCGGCCGGCGCCTCGCCAACCTGGTCAACGACATCCTCGACTTCTCCCGCCTCCGCACCCGCGACCTGTCGCTGCAGCTGGCCGCGGTCGACCTCCACGCCGCGGTCGAGGTGGTGCTGAGCCTGTCGCGGCCGCTCGCGGTCGGCAAGCCGCTCGAGCTCGCGAACCTCGTGCCGGCCGACGTGCCGGCGGTGCGCGCGGACGAGAACCGGCTGCTGCAGGTCCTCCACAACCTGGTCGGCAACGCCGTCAAGTTCACCGACCGCGGCACGGTGACCGTCTCGGCCCGCCCGCTGGACGGGGTGCTCGAGGTGACGGTGGCGGACACCGGCGTCGGCATCGCTGCCGAGGCCCTCGAGCGCATCTTCCGCCCCTTCGAGCAGGCCGACGGCTCGGTCGAGCGGCAGTACGGCGGCACCGGCCTCGGCCTGTCGGTCACCCGCCAGCTGGTCGAGCTGCACGGGGGCACGGTCCGGGTCTCCTCGACCCCGGGCGAGGGGTCGCGCTTCAGCTTCACCCTGCCCCTGGCCGGGCCCGGGGCCTCGCCCGCCGCGAGCGTCGCCCCGGCGGAGCGGGTGGCGACCGTCCGCCACCTCGACGGGGAGCCGCCGGCGCGGCCGGTCCTGCCGGGCGGCGCGGCCGTCCTCGCCTCCGGCGCCCGCATCCTGGTGGTCGACGACGAGCCGGTCAACCTGCAGGTGCTGTCGAACTTCCTGTCGCTCGAGAGCTACTCGACCACCGTCGTCTCGAGCGGGGCCGAGGCGCTCGCGCTCATTGACCGCGGCGAGCCCTTCGACCTCGTCATCCTCGACGTCATGATGCCGCGCATGTCCGGCCTCGAGGTCTGCCGCCGGCTGCGGGCGCAGTACCCGCCCAACCGCCTGCCGGTGGTGCTGCTGACGGCCAAGAACCAGGTCTCGGACCTGGTCTCAGGCTTCGCCTCCGGCGCCAGCGACTACCTCACCAAGCCCTTCTCCCGCGACGAGCTGCTGGCGCGGGTCGAGACCCACCTCAAGCTGCTCAGGGTCAACGCCGCCATGTGGCGCTTCGTGCCCCACGCTTTCCTCCAGACCCTGGGCCGCGAGTCGGTGCTCGACGTGTCCCTCGGCGACCAGACCGAGGGGGTCATGACGGTGTTGTTCTCGGACATCCGCTCCTACACCACCCTGGCCGAGAGCATGACCCCGCGCGACACCTTCGCCTTCATCAACGGCTACCTGCGCCGCGTCGGCCCGGTCATCGAGGAGCACGGCGGCTTCGTCAACCAGTACTACGGCGACGGCATCATGGCCCTGTTCGGCCGCTCCGCCGAAGACGCGGTCGCGGCCGCGGTCGGCATGCACCGCCGCCTGGCCGACTACAACCGCGAGCGCCAGGCCAAGGGCCGCCGGCCGATCCGGATCGGCGTCGGCCTGCACACCGGCCGGCTCATGCTCGGCGTCATCGGCGA
>CAYTJW010000977.1:0-2466 GCA_964438135.1 uncultured Thermoanaerobaculia bacterium | reverse complement strand
GTAGTCCGCGGCCGGGGCGCAGTCGGGGTTCAGGGACAGCACCCACGGCGAGCGGCTGGTGGCCAGGGCGCGGTTGAGCGCGGCCGCGAAGCCGGTGTTGCGCGGCTCGGCCACCAACGCCAGCGGCAGGCGGTCGCGCCAGGCCCCGACCAGCGCCGCCGAGCCGTCGGCGGAGGCGTTGTCCACCACCACCACCGCCGCCGGCGGCGGCGCCAGCGCCGCGACCGCCGTCAGGCAGGCTGGCAACGTGTCGGCGTGGTCGTGGCTGACCACCACGACGTCGTAGGGCGGCAGCGGCGGCACCTGCCCATGCTGGCACGGAAGGGGGCGGCTGTCAGCTGAGCCTGTTTCAAAACCCCTGTCATCCCGAGGAGACCCGCAGGGTCGACGAGGGATCCCTCGCGGGGGACCCATGGCGAGACGGCCAGCAAGAAGCGATGTCGCCGTGGCAAGCTCTTTCTCCACAAAGGATTCCTCGCCCGAGCACGCCCGCCCGCCCAGCCCGGGCTCGGAATGACAGGGAGCTGGAGGGCGCCCGCCGGAGCACCACGGAAGGTCACAGACGTCCGTGGAAGGGCGTTGTGAAAGAGGCTCAGCTGACCTCAGCGCGGCAGGGCGAGCTCGAAGGTCGTCCCCTCCGCCGCCGACGTGGTGTAGGTGACCTTGCCGCCGAGGTGCTGCTCGCCGAGCAGGCGCATGCTGAACGTGCCGAGACCCCGCCCCGACTCCGGCTTGGTGGTGAAGTAGCGCTGGAACAGGCGCGGCGCCACGTCAGCGGGGATGGACCCCAGGTTCCAGACCCGGAACCGCACCGCGTTGGCGGAGACCTCGCACCAGACCCGCACCGAGCCACCCGGCGGGCTCGCCTCGAGGGCGTTGCGGACCATGTTGACCAGCACCCGCAGCACCAGCGGCGGGTCGGTCTCGAGTTCGACGTCGGGCTCGGGGCCGAGCACGATCAGGGAACGACCCGCGGCCGCCGGGTGGCTGGCGAAGGTCGCCTCCAGGTCGGCCAGAGCATCCGCCACCGACAGCGCCTCACGCGCCGGCCGGTACTCGCCGCCCTCGAGCAGGCTCAGGAGCTGCTGGCTGCGGATCTCCTCGACCAGCGCCAGGGTCAGGCTGTGCAGGGTGTCGACCACGCCCGGCTCGGGGCCGTCGGCGAGGCGCAGCCGCAGGACGCAGCCGAGCTGCCCCTGCAGCGTGTTCATCACGTCGTGGAAGAACACCCGCTCCAGGGCCTGACGTCGCTTCTCGCCGCGGATGTCCTGCAGCAGGAGCAGCACCAGCCGCCGCCCGTCGACCGCGAACGACGCCGCCCGGACCTTCAGCTCGACCGCCCGCAGCCCGTCCCGTTCCAGCGTCAGCAGGCACTCCCGTTCGGCCGGCGCCGACGAGCTCAGGGTGGCGACGATGGCGATGGCGGCGCCGCAGGTGACGCAGAACCGGCCGGTGCCGCAGCCGCCCGGGTGGTCGTGGGCGTGAACGCACGCCAGCGCCTCGCCCGGGCGCAGGCCGACCACGTCCTGGACCCGGCCGCCGTCGAGCTCGGCCAGCAGCCCGTCGTTGACCGCCAGGATCTGCCGGTGCTCGTCGAGGACCGCGGCCATGCCGCCGGCGAGCCGCAGCAGGGCGCTGACCACCGGGCTGGCGGTGACCGCGCGGACCGCGGCCTCGAGCTCGTCGGGTCTGGCCCGCGCCGCCGGGGCGAAGAACGTCGCCGGGTCCGCCGGCGCCTGCCGGTCGAGAGTCGCCGCGGTTCGCTCGGTGCCGGGCACGAGCCGTCTCTCGCCCCAGTCTACACGCGCTATCATCTCCGTGGGAGGTCGTCATGCACCCTCACGTCACGCCGCTGCTCCTGGGCGCGCTCCTGGTCGCCGGCGCGGTCTCGGCCGGGGACATCGACATCCGCAAGGGTGGCTCGCTGTGGGCGCGGGTCGAGGCGGGCGGGGCCATCCGCGTCGACGGCAGCCTGGCCGGCGAGCTCGAGCCCGACGGCACGGTGCGCGAGAACGGCAGCATCGTCGGCGAGGTCGAGCCCGACGGCACCATCCGCCGCAACGGCAGCCTGGCCGGGGAGATCGAGGCTGACGGCACCCTGCGCAAGAACGGCAGCATCATCGGCGAGATCGAGGACGACGGCACCATCCGCCGCAACGGCTCGATCTGGGGGTCGGCCGAGAGCTGCTGCGGCGACCACGCCGGCAAGCGGGCCGTGGCCGCGGTGCTGACCTTCTTCACGGACGAGTTCTAGCGCGATCCTCCCGGCCGCTCGAGGCGTGCGTCGCGACGGCTGCTCGCGACCCGACGTGGACGTGGACCTGGACAGCGGTCAGCTCCCCCGCCCGCCCGGCGTGACGCGCCCCCGCGCCCCCCGTCCTGGACCCGGACCTCGACCTGGACCTCGACCCGGACCTCGACCCGGACCTCGACCCGGACCTCGACCTGGACCTCGACCTGGACCTC
>CAYTJW010000976.1:0-2471 GCA_964438135.1 uncultured Thermoanaerobaculia bacterium | reverse complement strand
GGCCTCGGCCTGCTCGGCACGGGTACGCTGAATCTGCTCCTCGTTCACCCATGCGTCCTCTCGGGCCTCGGCCTGCTCGGCGCGGTCCTTGTAGTCTCCTGCCTCGTTGAACAGGTCGAGATATTTGCGCCGCCACTCATCGCGTGATGCGTATAGGTCGGCCTTGGAAACGAAGTGCGGGTTCTCGTAGCCCATCACAGCCCCCTCGGGCGCTTTCTGAGTCGCATCTCACGGCGAAGCGTTGAGTCGATGTCTTCGGCTACGAATCCGCCCTTGCCGTCGCGGCAGACGAGCACGTTCTCTGCGCCGTTCGCGAACAGGTCGAGCACGGCCACTCCGAGCGCCACACAGGCGTCGTCAAGGCCGGATGCGACGGTTTCCTCGTGGTCTTCTGTCATGGATTGCCTCTCCGTCCTGCGGCAGCGAGCCTGTCGCAGATATCGTTGAGCCGCTTGATTTCGGCCTCAAGGGCGGCGATGCGCGGACGGTAGTGCGTCTCGATGCGCCGCTTGAGGTACAGCGCCCAATCGGTCCAGTGCTTCAGCCGCTCCCCCACGGGCAAGTGTGAGAGCACACCGGGACTGTCCAGTTCGCAGTCGCACTGAGCTTCGAAGTCGCTCATCCTTCCCTCCTCTCGGCGCGGGCCTTCTTCTCGTCACTCATCGTTCGCCTCCTGGTACTCGACATCCACCACGCCGCCGCAGAAGCGGCAGGAGGTGACGCCGTTGTTCGTCTCGGTGGTGGCGATGGTGGGGGCGGCGTCGAGGGCGTGAAGAATGTCGAGTACTTGTACGCCGCGCTGTCCTCGGTCCATGAGTGTCTCGCGTTGGCACTCGATGATGAGTCGCAGCGCGTCGGCGTCGATGGGTCTCACGATGTACCTCCCACGGTCGCCACACTCCCGCACACCTTCCCGGTCCCGCACCGTGCCCAGTTCACGAGACAGACGAACGCCTCGAGCGTGTCAATGACATAGGTCTCCACCCCGCACTTCCTCCTCCGTTCGGCGGCCACGATCTGGTCGAGGCTGCACCGTCCCTGCCTGGTATCGGTCTGTTTCGGTCGCTTCATCTCGATGGGCAGGCACTTGCCGCCAGCGTACAGGAACGCATCGGGCATGCCACGGTCCTGCCCGGCCTTGTCGGCGCGGTACTGCCCGACGCGTTCCAGTACCGCGCCCATGGCCTCGGCGACGCGAACGCAGTCGGCGACCAGCTCGGACTCAATCTCGTAGCTCATCACTCCCCCTCATCGCGCCGTCCTCCAGCGCCCCGCCCCGCAGCGCTCGCACTCCTCAAGCTCCCGGCCCCACCAGTCGAGCGTGTACGTGCGGTGCCACTGGTGCCCGTCGATGCGGCAGACGAGGCGCCGCCAGAAGGCCCTCATGGCGTTGACTCCGTGTGCGCCACGGCCACCGGCAGCAACGCGGTCAGCACCTGCTCGCCCTCCGGCCAGCTCGCGAGTTTGTCGGCGAACGTCGCCGGGTCGGGGTGGATGCCGAGCGTGCGGTCGACCACGACGTAGCGGGCGACCCACTCCCAGCGTGCGGCCCGTGCCTCCCATGTCACCATCCGGGTCGCGGGCTCACCGTCGGGGGCAGTGAAGACCTCGAACGCTGGCATAGCGGACTCGCCTTCTTGCGCGGCCTTGGCGTATCCGGCGTCGAATGCATCCGCGACCCTGGCTGCGAGCCCTACGATGAACCCCTCGGGGTCGCCCTCGGTGACGTGCCAGCCCGCCCGCTCACAGGCCGACAGGATGCTGTCCCGTTCGCGCTCGGCCCGCATCGCCCGCGACTCGGCATCCATGCGCAGGTCTGACTGCTTGGCGAGCAGTCCCGCGTTGAGGCTCAACTGTGTGTGCAGCTCGGCCCGCGCCAGTTCCAGCTTGTGTTCGAGGTCATGGGCGTAGACGGTCTTCTCGTCTCGTTCGTCTAGTGCCTCGTCACGCTCCCTCTTCAGCTCCCGGATTGCGGCGTCTCTCTCGGCGAGGAGGGCGAGGAGTTCGTGGATGGCAGCGTCGGCGCGGCGCATGAGGGTGATTTCGTCTTCATCTGGCAGGTCATCTACATCGGCCCAGAACGCAGCCTTCAGTTGCCGCCACTCCCTCACCGCCTCTGCCTCGGGCGGGATGTCAGTCATCGTTCTTCTCCCTGTTTCTCGGCGCAGGCGGGGCAGAGCCATTTCGTACTTGGCGTAAAGTATTCCCACGTTGGATAGGTGATTTCGATTGGCGCGCCACACTTCCAACACCATCGTGTTCTGTCCACCAGACCGGGATGCCGCTCCTCGAACTCGCAGATGTCGTTCAGGCTGATGGTCGGTTCGCCCAGATTGACTGGGCGCTGCGAGGCAATCATGACCGAGCGCCGCAGGGCAATCTCCCGCAGCTCATCCAGTGGGCTCGTCATCGTCCCTCCTCTCGAAGTACCACCACGACGCACGCCGTGCGAGAGACCGTGTTGCCGGCGC
>CAYTJW010000975.1:0-2472 GCA_964438135.1 uncultured Thermoanaerobaculia bacterium | reverse complement strand
GTCAGCTGCAGCAGGCTCTGCTGGCCGAACAGCCGCTGCCGCTCGCCGGGGGCGAAGATCCGCACCGTGCCGTACTCGCCGTCGTAGCCGGCGGCGACCTCGAGCTCCTCGGCACGGACCCGGCGCAGGGCCTCGGCGACCGCCGGGCCGGCCACCCGGGAGACCTCGTCGAGCTCGGTCCGCCGCAACAGCTCGAGCTCCGGCCCCAGGCAGGCCAGCAGGCGGCGCTGCTCCGCCTGCACCCGCCGGCTCTCGGCGCCGGCGCCGAGCGCCTCGCCCAGCACCTCGGCCAGGGGCACCAGGTGGACGAAGTCGGCGGCGCCGGCGGGCCGGGTCCCGGCCGGCCGGTCGGCCAGCGCCTGCACCCGGCTCATCACCCCCACCGTGAGCAGCCCGCCGCAGACCGGGCAGCGCCCCATGAGCTCGCGGGTGGCGTCCGGCTCGAGGCGCAGCGCGCAGGCGCGGTGTCCGTCGAGGTGGTACTTGCCCTCCTCGGGGAAGAACTCGAGCGTGCCGAGCAGCCCGTCGCGACTGCGGAGCGCCTGGCGCAGGGCGGCGAACGACGGCTCGACGTCGAGCAGCACCGCCTCGCGGCCGAGGCGCGAGGCGGAGTGGGCGTCCGAGCTGGAGACGAGCGCCAGGCGGTCGAGCGCCGACACCCGCCAGTTCATGGGCGGGTCCGACGACAGACCGGTCTCGACCGCGAACACCTCCGGGCTCAGGTCGCCGAAGCACTCCTCGAGCGAGTCGAAGCCGGACTTGGAGCCCAGCAGCGAGAACCAGGGCGTCCAGACGTGCGCCGGGACCAGGAACGCGAGGGGGTCGACCTCGAGGGTGATGGCGAGCAGGTCGCGGGCGTCGAGGCCGAGGATCGGGCGGCCGTCGGCGGCCAGGTTGCCGATCGCGGTGAGTCGCCCGACGAGGCGACGCGCCGCCTCGAGCGACGGCACGTACACCAGCGAGTGGACCTTGCGGACCCGGCCGCCGCGGGTGTAGATCGAGCTGATCTCGACCTCGAGCACGAAGCGAACCTCGCCGGCGCAGGCCGCGGGCAGGCCGTCGCGCGCCGCTCGCTCGGGCCCGGGCCTGAGCCGCAGCAGGCCGCTCGAGTCCGGCTCCAGCGTCTCCTCGATCTCCGCCATCCAGCCCGGGTGGGTGAAGTCGCCGGTGCCGACCAGGCCGATCCCCTTCTCCAGCGCGGCGCGGGCCAGCGCCACCAGGGTGAGGTCGCGGCTGGTCGCCCGCGAGAAGCGGGAGTGGACGTGGAGGTCGGCGAGGAGCTCCATGGCGGCGATGATATATGCTCGCCGGCGTGAGCGGGTCGCGGCGGCGGCGGTTGCCCGGGACGAGCGGCGTCGAGCCCGTCGCGGGCTGGGTCGACATCTCGACCCCCCTCGAGGACGGGATGGCGGTCTGGCCCGGCGACCCGCCGGTGCGGGTCACCCGCTTCCTGGACCTGGGCCGCGGCGACCCCTGCACGGTGTCGCACCTCTCGCTCGGGGCCCACGCCGGCACCCACGTCGACGCGCCCCTCCACGTCCTGCCCGGCGGCGCCCCCGTCGACGCCATGCCGCTCGACGCCACGGTCGGGCCGGCGCGGGTGATCGCGATCCGGGACCCGCGGTCGGTCGAGCCGGCCGAGCTCGCCGAGCACGCCCTCGCCCGCGGCGAGCGGGTGCTGCTCCGGACCCGCCGCCCCGATCGCCGCCCGGTCGACGCGCCCCTCGACCCGGTCTCGGTCCCCGTCTCCCCCGCGGCGGCCCGGTTCCTGGTCGAGCGGGGGGTGCGCACGGTGGGCGTGGACTCCCTGTCGGTGGGCGGCGTCGGGCCCGAGGGGGACGAGACCCACCGCACGCTCCTCGGAGCCGGGGTCTGGGTGGTCGAGGGGCTCGACCTGTCGGCCGTCGCACCCGGCGACTACGAGCTGATCTGCCTGCCCCTCCGCCTCGCCGGCGCCGAGGGCGCGCCGGCCCGCGCCCTGCTGCGGCCGCTGCGCTAGCCGCCGCGCGGGCCTCCCGTTCGACGGGCGACCCGGGGTCGCGGGCGCGCTCGCCGCCCGCTCGCCTGCCCGGGGGAGAGGTCGTCGCGCTGTGGGTGAGCGAGGGCAGCTGGCCTGGGGTCGTGGGGAGGCGGCGGGCCGGTGTCGGGGCATGGCGGGCTGAGGACTGGCGCCCTGGTGGTGGTCGTGGTGAGAGGTTGTCGCAGGGGGTGGCGAACGGGGCGAGCCTTGGGCGGGCTCGTGGAGAAGAGGGCCGTCGGGGTGGCAGCGCGGCAGGGTCGGCGTCAGCCGGCACGGGCAGGGGCAGGTGCAGAGGCGTCTCGACCGCGGTCGGGGCGAGGGCGCTCACACCCGCGGGTGCAGCAGCCGCCAGGTCATGGCGCGCACCTGGTCGAAGAGGTCGAGGGCTGCTCGGGCGCGCCCGAGGTCGACCGCGCCCGCCCCGGCCAGCAGCCGGAGGTGGGTGTCGACCT
>CAYTJW010000974.1:0-2476 GCA_964438135.1 uncultured Thermoanaerobaculia bacterium | reverse complement strand
CTGCCCGCTCGGGGGGCCGCGGCGGCGCTCCGGGCGGCGGCCGGGGAGTGCCGCGCCCTGGCCTCGGCCGAGGGGCCCGGACCTCGCGCGGCGCGGTTGGGTGGCCTGGCCGTGGCCCTCGAGCAGGCGGTGACCGAGCTGCGCCGCGACAACGGCCGCCTGTCGACCGAGCTGGGTCGGCGCCTCGGCTCGCTCGAGGGGCTGGTGGCGGCGTCGCTGCTGCTGGCCGGGTCCAACCTGGTCCTGCTGGCCCTCACCCGGCGGCGCCGACGGCGCGCCGAGGACCTCCACCGTCAGCTGCTCGCCGCCCACGCCGAGCTCGAGGCCCAGAAGGCGCAGCTCGAGGAGGCCAACCGCGAGCTCGCCACCCTCGACGGCATCGTCGCCAGCATCAACCGCGAGCTCGACCTGGAGAAGGTGATCCGGGCGCTGCTCGAGCAGGGCCTGGTGCTGTTCCCAGAAGCGCCTCGGGCCGCCTTCATGGTGCGCGACCCGGCCACCGGCGAGTTCCGCTTCCCGGTCGTCGCCGGCTGGTCGACCGAGCTCGGCGCCAGGATCTCCATCTCGAGCTGGGAGATGCAGCGCTACACCGAGCGCGCCATCCGGCTCGACGAGGGGATCTTCGTGCTGCAGCCGCTGCCGGAGCAGGGCGGCCAGTTCCCGTTGCCGGTGAGCGGCTTCCTGCTGTCCCTGTCCCTCAACCTCAGAGGGCGCTTCGTCGGCTTCCTCGGCTTCGACATCCCCTTCGACCCCCGCCTCATCACGCCTGCCCAGCTCGGCAAGCTCAGGCGCTACCGCGAGCACGCCCTGTCGGCGCTGGACAAGGCGCGGGTGCTCAAGGAGCTGGCGGAGAAGAGCCGCGAGGCCGAGGAGGCGAGCCGGGCCAAGAGCGCCTTCCTGGCCGCCATGAGCCACGAGATCAGGACCCCGCTCAACGCCGTCATCGGCCTGTCCGAGATCCTGCTCGAGACCGGCCTCGACGGCGAGCAGCGCGAGCTCGCCGAGACCGTCCACTCCAGCGCCGACGCGCTGCTGTCGGTGATCAACGACATCCTCGACTTCTCCAAGATCGAGGCCGGTCGGATGGAGCTGGAGGAGCGACCGTTCCAGCTCCGGGCGTGCGTCGACGGGGCTCTCGAGCTGGTGGCCCTGGCTGCCTCGCGCAAGGGGCTCAACCTCGCCTGCCTGTTCGAGGGCGACACCCCGGAGGTGGTCGTCGGCGACCAGGCGCGGCTGCGCCAGGTCCTGCTCAACCTGCTCGGCAACGGCGTCAAGTTCACCGAGCGGGGCGAGGTGGTGCTGACGGTCAGCGGCCGGCGGCTGGAGGACGCTGACGACGGGCACGAGATCCGCTTCCGGGTCGCGGACACCGGCATCGGCATCCCGGCCGACCGCGTCGACCACCTGTTCCAGTCCTTCACCCAGGCCGACGCCTCGACCAGCCGGAGGTACGGCGGCACCGGTCTCGGCCTCGCCATCTCCGCCCGCCTGGCCGCCCTCATGGGCGGCTCCATCGCGGTCGCGAGCGAGCCCGGCCGCGGCAGCGTCTTCACCTTCACCATCCGTGCGCGCTCGGCGGCGATGCCGGCCCCGGCCGCGCCGGGCGACCTCGCCGGCCGCCGCGTGCTGGTGGTCGACGACAACCCCACCAATCGCCGCGTGCTCGAGCTGCAGACCCAGGGCTGGGGGGTGGAGCTGGTCTCGTGCGCCTCGGGCGCGGAGGCGCTCGAGCGCCTCCGCCAGGGGCAGCGCTACGACCTCGCGATCCTCGACCTGCAGCTGCCCGACGGCGACGGCGTCGCCCTGGCGCGGCAGCTGCGCGAGGTCGAGGCGGGTCGCGACCTGCCCCTGATCCTGCTCGCCTCCCTCGGCGAACGGCCCGACCACGCGGAGGGGTTCGACCTCCTCCTCACCAAGCCGGTCAAGGCCGCTCAGCTGCGCGACGCGCTGGTGACGGCGTGCGGCGGGGGGGCAGGCAGCGGCCGCCCCGGCCGCCGGGTCCCGGCCACGCCCCGGCTCGACCCGGAGCTGGGCGCTCGCCACCCGCTGCGCATCCTCGTGGCCGAGGACAACCCGGTCAACCGCGAGCTGGCCCTGCACGTGCTCGAGCGCCTCGGCTACCGCGCCGACGTCGCCGCGGACGGGGTCGAGGTGCTCGAGGCCCTCGGCCGGGCGCGCTACGACGTGATCCTGATGGACATCCAGATGCCCCGCCTCGACGGCCTCGAGGCGACCCGGGCGGTGGTGCGCGACTGGCCGGAGGGGTCGAGGCCCCACATCATCGGCCTGACCGCCTCGGCCACCACCGAGGACCGCGAGGCCTGCCTCGCCGCCGGCATGGCCGAGTACCTGCCCAAGCCGATCAGCGTGCCGGCGCTGGTGCGCTCCCTCGAGCAGTGCCAGACGCTGCCGGGCGGCGCCGCGCCGGCGCCCCGGACCGACCCGGTCGCCGTCGAGGCGACGTCACCCCCCGCCG
>CAYTJW010000973.1:0-2477 GCA_964438135.1 uncultured Thermoanaerobaculia bacterium | reverse complement strand
CGCGGGCCGGACTGGCGGGCGCTGGTCGAGCTGCCCCGCAACGCGGTGCTCGCCCGCCAGCTGGCCAACGGCCCGCGCCGGCACGTGCCGCCCCTCGCCGCCTCGACCCGCGCCCTGGCCGACGAGGTCGACCCGCAGCGCTGGTTCGCGGACGTCGAGGCGCTGGCGACCTTCAACCGCTACACCCTCGGTCCCGGCATCGTCGCCGCCCGCGACTGGGTCGCCCAGCGGCTCGACGCCCTGCCGGGGCTGACCGTGACCACGCCCGCCTTCACCGTCTACGGCACCACCGCCCACAACGTCGTCGGCACGCTCCCGGGCAACGTGAGGCCCGACGAGTGGTACGTCGTCGGCGGCCACTACGACGCCACCTCCGAGGACCCCGACGACGCCACGCCGGGGGCCGAGGACAACGCCTCCGGCTGCGCCGGGGTGCTGGAGATGGCGAGGGTCTTCTCCGCCAACCCGCCGCCGGCCACCGTCGTCTTCGTCTGCTTCGCCGGCGAGGAGCAGGGCCTGTACGGCTCGGAGGACCACGCCGGCGACCTCGAGGCCTCGGGCGACGCGGCCAGGGTCCAGGCGATGCTGAACATGGACATGATCGGCTACACCGGCGACGCCGACCTGGACTGCCTGCTCGAGTCCGAGCCCTTCGCCCAGGGCCTCCTCGACGCCTTCGCCGCCGCCGCCGAGGAGCTCACCAGCCTGCGCGTCGTCACCTCGACCTACGCCTGGGGCTCGGACCACGTCCCCTACCTCGACCGGGGCATGCCGGCCCTGCTGACGATCGAGAACGACTGGGACTCCTACCCCTACTACCACTCGACCGGCGACGTGCCCGCCAACCTGACCCTGGAGATGGCGCACCAGGTGCTGCGCATGAACGTCGGCGCCCTGGCCGAGATGATGGGGGCCGAGGCGGGCCTGCTCTTCCGCGACGGCTTCGAGAGCGGCTCGACCGGGGCCTGGGACGGCGGCGAGCCGTAGCGGCAGCCGCGGCGGCCGGCCGGCGGCGCTGGCCCCGCCCCGGTCGGCGGGGATCGCGCCCGCCCGGGAATGGGGGCGCCGCGGTGGGCCCCGGGCGTCTCGAGCGGGTGTTGATCGGGACCCACCGCGTCGCACCCGTGAGACGTCCGCGGTGGGGGCGCGGTTGACGTGCGCCCGGCCGGGGCGGTCAGCCCGTCGCCGCCGGGCCGCCGCCCGAGGGCGCGGACGGGGCCGGGAGGGTGAAGGAGAAGGCGATCCACTGGCCGTACTCGCCCTCGACCGCCACCTGCCCGCCGTGCAGCTCGACGAAACGGCGCACCAGGTAGAGCCCGACCCCGGTCCCCTTGGTGCCGCGGGTGGCGGGGTCCTGCACCCGGTAGAACTTGCGGAACAGGTTCGGCAGCGCGTCGGCCGGCACGCCGACGCCCTGGTTGCGCACCTCGACCCGCAGCGCCGACCCGTCGTGGCGGACGGTCAGACGCACCTCGCCGCCGTCGCGGCCGTACTTGACCGCGTTGCCGACCAGGTTGTCGACCGCCACCCGCAGCAGGTCGGGGTCCGCGAGCAGCCGCCCCCCCTCGCCGTCGAGGGTCAGGGTCATGCCGCGGGCGGCGGCCGCCGCCTCCGCCTCGGCCAGCGCCGGCCGCACCACCTCGGCCGTGAAGTCCGCCACCTCGCGCGGACGAACCTGGAAGCCCTCGCCCTCGGCGCGGCTGAGCTGGTTGAAGGACAGCGCCACCTCGAGGCCGTAGGAGACGGCGCGCCGCAGGGCCGCGAGGCGCGGCGCGAGCTCGGCCGGCACCTCGCCGGCGAAGCCGCCGGCGATCAGCTCGAGCTGCATGCTGGCGCCGGCGAGGGGGCTCTTCAGCTCGTGGGCGACGAAGCCGAGCACCTCGAGGTAGTCGTCGAGCGCCTTCTGCGCCGCGAGGCGGCTCGCCTCGAGCTCGGCGGTGCGGGCGTGGATCTGGTCGGCCATGCGGTTGAAGGTCTCGCCCAGGGCCTGGATCTCGGCCGGGTCGGAGGCGTCGACCCCGATCGCGCGGCGGTCGCCCGCGCCGAGCGCCGCCGCGGCTGCGGTCAGCGCCTCGAGCGGTCGCGCCACCCGCCGACCCAGCCACCACACCAGCAGGGAGACGAGCAGGGTCAGGGCCACGATCGAGGCCGCGAACAGGGCCGCGTTGCGCCGCCCGGCCGCCACGTAGGGCGCCTCGTCGAGGCCGGCGTAGAGCATGCCCACGACCTCGCCGCCGGCGGCGCGGAGCGGCTCGTAGCGGGCGATGGTCCAGCGGTCCAGCACCAGCGCCCGGTCGTTCCAGGGCCGGCCCTCGCCCAGCACCCGCCGCGCCACCGCGGCCGAGGCGCGCGTCCCCACCGCCCGCTCGCCGGTGGCGGTGACGACGTTGGTGGCGATGCGGACGTCGCCCTCGAACAGGGTCAGGGTGGCGCGCACGGCGCCCGCCTCGTCGCCGAACACCACCGCCCGGATCTGG
>CAYTJW010000972.1:0-2479 GCA_964438135.1 uncultured Thermoanaerobaculia bacterium | reverse complement strand
GGCCGCGGTGGAGGTGGACGCGTTCGGGCACGTCCTCACCGTGGAGGGGCGGGTGGGGGAGAGCGTGGTGCTGCGGCTGCGGCGGCTCGGGGACCTGCTGGCGGGGGCCACCTCTGCCCGCGACGCCCTGGCCCTGAGCCCGCCCTCCTCGAGCGTCGGCCCGGGCGACCTCGCGCTGGAGGTCTTCGCCAACCGGGTGGGGCTGCGGCCGACCCAGGTGCCGCTGCCCGAGGGGGTGGTGGGGGTGCAGCTCGACGACCCGGACCACCCGACCGCGCTCCTGTCCATGACCCTGGCGGCGAGCTTCGTCGAGCCGCACCACCCGGTGCGGGTGCGGGACGCCGTGTCGGGGCGGGTGTACTGGCGCGGCGAGGCCGGGGTGGGGGACCTGACCCTGCCCTCGGGCGGCGAGCTGCCGATCCCGGCCGACCGGAGCCTGCTGGTCGAGGCCCACCTCGACACGGTGGTCTACGCGTTCGCCGCGGCCGGGCCGGCGGTGGCGGCGACGGTGGAGGCGGACGGGGGCGGCGCCTGCCACCTGGCGGTGGGCCAGGTGGAGCAGAACGCGGCCCTGGTGGAGTGGGTGCAGGGGCACGAGGCCGACGCCTGCTTCACGGTCGGGGACCAGGACTCGGTCTACCTGGGGCGGATGGCGGTGACGGCGCTGGCCGGGCCGACGCCGCGGTCGGCGGTGCTGTCGGCGTCGCGCCACCAGGGGCTGTTCGGGTTCGTGCAGGGCGACGGCGGGCCGTTCGCGGCGTCGCTCGAGCCGGACTGGCTGGAGTGCCTGCGGGCCGCTGGCACCGACACCCTGCTCGACGTGGCGGCGGCGCGGTGGTCGTTCGACGACGGCGCGGACGGCACGGTGGCGGTGGCGGTGGGCGGCCGGATGGTGGCGGCGCTCGAGCTGGGTGCGGGCGGCTGGCCGTCGTCGCAGCCGCTGGGCGCGGTGGTCCAGGACTGGATCGCCTTGCGGGTGGCGCTCGACCCGGAGCGGCGGCTGATCGTGGTCCGCGGGGTCGGCGACCGCCTCGCCGCGTACTCCCTGACCCGCCGCGACCAGGGCGGCCCGGAGCTGGTGGCGGACCTGGTCCTGCCGGGCGGCGCGGCCAGCGCCGCCCTGTCGCTGGCGCCGGAGCTGGGTCTGGCCCTGAGCGGGACGGCGCCGGTGCAGTACGCGGCGCCGGAGCTGGAGCTGGTGGCGGACCGGGACGCGGACGGGGTGCTGGAGCGGCTGGAGTACCTGCAGCCGCTGGGGGCGCCGGTGGCCCCTGGCCCGGAGCGGCCGCCGTACCTGGCGTGGGTGGTGGCGCGACTGCCGGGGGTGGCGGGGGACACCCTGCGGGTGCGGCTGGACGGCCTCGGGCCGGGCGGGGTGGCGGTGCCGTCGCGGCCGGAGCCGTTCCTGCCGTCGAGCGCGACGCTGGAGCTCGAGCGGGCGACCGGGCTCGAGCTGGACGACCCTGGGCGGCACGTGTTCGTGTCGCGGCGGCCGGTGCTGCTGGTGGCCGACGAGCGGGCGCGGAGCGAGCACTGGCAGGCGGTGCTGGCGGACGAGGGGCTGCACGACGCGCTGACCGAGGTGCCGGGCCCTGGGGCGTACGCCCTCTGCCGCAACTGCGAGCGGGACCCGGACGGGGACGGGGCCGCGGACCTGCCGTGGGGCTTCCCGGCGCCGCGTTCTGGGTCGGGGCAGAGCGGGGGTCCGGAGCCGTACGAGCTGGCGGCGTCGTGGCGGGTTCGGGCGACGCTGGACGTGGCGCGGCCGTCGGACTGCAACCAGGCGTCGACCTGGCTCGAGCGCCTGGCGTGCTCGGGCCAGGCGCCCGCGGCCGAGGTGGCGTCGGTCGAGTGGGCGCCGTCGCCGCCGCTCGGGCGGGCTCCCGGAGTCGAGGCGCGGGTGGGGCTGCTGGCCGAGGTCGAGCTTTCGACCGGGGGCCTGACCCTGGAGCGTGCGGACCTGTCCCTGCCGGCGCCGGGGCTGGACCTGGCGTTGGCGCGCTCCTACACGTCGGCCGGGATCTTCTGGGGCGAGCTGGGGTGGGGCTGGGGCCTGGCCGGCCTCGAGCGCCTGCGGCCAAACCCGGACGGCACGGTCGACCTGTACACCGCCTCGGGCGACCGGTTCGTGTTCGGGAACGGCCCCGGCCACCCCGGCGCCACGGCCACGACCCTGACCGCGTGGGGCCACCCCGCCGAGCTGCAGCGGACCAGCCGCGGCTGGCTGCTGCGGTGGCCCGACGGCAGCCACCAGGAGCACGACGGGCAGGGGCGGCTCGCGGTCTACCGGGACCGCTTCCGCCGCTCCCCGTCGACCGGCTCGGAGCTGCGCTACACCTACCACCCCGACGGCGCCCTGGCCCAGGTCGCCCAGGCGAACGGCCTGCAGACGACCCTCCTCCACCCCCGCACCCTGAGCTTCGAGCACGACGCCAGCACCGGCGTGATCACCGCCGCCGAGGACTCGACCGGGAGGCGC
>CAYTJW010000971.1:0-2480 GCA_964438135.1 uncultured Thermoanaerobaculia bacterium | reverse complement strand
GATGGCCGTCTCGGCCTCGCCCTGCGCCGGCCGCGGCGAGACCCTGCGGTGGCGACGCGTGGCGCCTGGCGCGGTGCTGCGACTCCCGCCTCGAGCTCGTCCCCGAACGCGGCCGAGTCACCGGACAGGCGGATAGGCGCCATGCCCGAGATGAGTGTGACAACTCAAGACTCCAGTCGGGTTCCAGTTCGGCGCCTGCAGGCGCCGGCGGAAGTTATCACACTTATCTCGGGCCTGGCGCCCGTCGACGAGGTCGGCTACCTCGCCCACGGCAACGACGCCGCCAACGTCCTCTTCCACGTCGTCAACGAGCGCCACCTCAAGTGCCGCCCGATCATCTTCACCACCAACAAGTCGCCCATCACCCGCTGGGGCGACGTCCTCCACGACCCCGACCTCGCCGAGGCCATCGTCGACCGCACCCTCGAGCGCGGCCAACTCCTCATCCTCGACGGGCCTTCCTACCGGACCAGGCACCTGCCCGAACTGACCCTTGACACCTCAACCAAACCGGCCAGCATTACCGGAACCGAGCGGCCAGAATTTCCGGAACGCGCAGGGCTTGCTGAAGTGACGATTGGCCAGCGCAGGGTGACATCAGCACCTCAGCAAGCCAAGGCACCGACGCCGCCCGCAGCTCCCCGGCCCCTACGACGACGAGGAGGACTGCCTCCCACCCCCTTGACGAGTCATAGCAGCACCGATCGGAGCTACGACGTCAACAACGCTGGACCGGGTACCGCAGCTGGTACCGCAGCCACAATGGCCTAATGGCGTGACTGGCACCATTCCCATTCAACGTGCGACCCACCGATGGGGGGGTCACCCCGTCCGGTCCGCCCGGGCCGGCGCGCCTCACGGCGCCGCGCCCGGCTCCTCCTCGGCGACCGCCACCGCCCGCAGCCGCTCGACCTCCTCGGGGGTCGGGAACGTCGCCACCCCCCACCGCGGCGGGACGAGGTCCGGCAGCAGCCGCATGCGGTGGCCGACCAGGGGCTGGGCGTCGTCCCAGGCGACGTGGAGGGCGTGCTCGGGGTCGTCGTCGAGCTGGAAGCGGATGTGGTCCGCCCGCGGCAGCCAGCCGTGGACGCCGCTGGCCCACAGACAGAGCGAGTGGACGCCGTGCTCGGGGTGCTCGAACGCCATCAGCTGGGCGACGTGGACGTCGACCCCCTGCGCCTGGTTGAGGCGCTCGAGGAGCCCCTTCTGCTCGCCGTAACGGTGGCCGAGGTCGAGCACCTCGCTGCGGTGAACGGCCGGCCAGAGCGGGTCCGAGGGCTCGACCGCGAACGGCGTCACCGTGTCGTCGCCGACCACGAACGCGCACGGCGAGATCGGCCGCGGCTCGTTCCGGAACGCCGCCTCGGCCTCGGCCAGCAGGGTGCTGGCACGGTCGCGGCCGGCGACCAGCAGGGTGTCGCGGGTGGGCGCCGCGACCAGGGCCTCGCCGTCGACCGGGGCGCTCCGCAGCCAGCCAGCGAGCAGCAGCCGGCTGGCGTCGTAGCAGTCGTGGTGGGGGGAGCCGAGCAGGCCGCTGTCCAGCCACTCGAGGGGGTGCGGCGTGGCCGCCCGGAGGTTGGCCAGCGCGATCCCCAGCAGCTCGTCGACTGTCACACCCCATCCCCGGACGTGCTCCTCGGTGACAAAGCCCATGCGGGTCGGCTCGTCGACCACGAAGCAGACGCACAGACCGGCGGCGAGCGGCGCCGTGACGAGCTCGACCGGCCGCTCGGCGCTCTGCGTGCGCGCGTGCAGGCGGAGCACGGTCGCCAGGTCGTCCGACCGGACCTGGGGCATGAGCTGGCGACGCGCCTCGTCCCACGAGCTCGGGATCGGCTCGCCGTCGAGCAGGTTGTGAACCCAGTGGGCGACGAACGCGTCGCGTTCCTCGGCCGGCAGGGCGAGGTACTCCTGCTCGCCGTTGGCCAGGTTCACGGTGTGCACCCCGCCGTCCCGCCGGGTGACCTTCAGCTCGCCGTGGTCGCGGTCCCGGTCCACCCTCCGGATCTCGGGCCGGCGCCGCAGGGCGCGCGCCAGGCGCTCGGCGAAGCCCCTCTCCTCCCTGCCCAGCAGCCGTGCCAGGAACCCCATCGCTCCCCAGCCTTCCCGCCGCTACCCCGGCCCGGTTCCCTCCTCCCCGTCCATGGCGAACGCCTCGCCAGTGGCGAGGGAACGGCGGACCACGCCCAAGGCGACCTCGCCGCCGCAGGCGGGGCAGCGGGTGACCTGCTCGGTCACCGGCAGCTCGGTGTCACAGTACTGGCAGCGGCGGGCGAGCAGGCGCGGCTGCAGCTCCGGGAAGACGAGGTGGACGGCGCCGCCGGCGATGCGGGCGCGCCGGCAGGCGCCGCTGGCCGCGAGGGCCTCGAGCACCGGCCGGGCCGCGGGCAGACGGTCGCCGAGGGCGGCCTCGACCTCGCTCTCCGCGACCTCGCCGTTGCGCCGGCGGGCGAGCTCGAGGATGTCGGCCCGCAGCCGCC
>CAYTJW010000970.1:0-2484 GCA_964438135.1 uncultured Thermoanaerobaculia bacterium | reverse complement strand
CCAGCTGCGCCAGGCGGCCGCGGCCTGCCGCGACCGCTCCTGGCGCCGGGCCACGATCGACCGCGCGGCTCGCATCCGCTCGATCTACGGCCCGCTCGGCGGCGCCGTGGTCGTGCTCGGCCCCAACAACTTCCCGTTCGCCTTCAACTCCGTGGGCGGTGGCGACTTCGCGGCCGCGGTCGCGGCCGGCAACCCGGTCATCGCCAAGGCCAACCCCGGCCACCCCGGCACCACCCGCCTGCTGGCCGAGACGGCGTTCGAGGCGCTGGTCGCGGCCGGCCTGCCGCCGGCTCTGGTCCAGCTCCTCTACCACCTCGACCCCGACGACGGCCTGCGGCTGGTCGGCCACCCGCTGACCCGGGCGGTGGCGTTCACCGGCAGCCGGGCCGCTGGCCTCGAGCTCAAGGCCGCGGCCGACCGGGCGGGGACGCCGATCTACCTCGAGATGTCGGCCGTCAACCCGGTGGTCGTCCTCCCGGGCGCGCTCGCGGAGCGGCCCGAGGCCCTGCCCCGCGAGCTGGTCGCCTCGTGCACCACCGGCTCGGGCCAGCTCTGCACCCGGCCGGGGCTGGTGCTGCTGCTCGCCGACGAGCGCAGCGAGCGCTTCGCCCGCTCGGTGCGACAGCTGCTCGAGGACCAGCCGGCCGGCGTCCTGCTCGGCGCCGGCACCCTGCGCCGGCTCGAGGACGTGGTCGCGCGCCTCCGCGCGGCCGGCGCCGAGCTGGTCACCGGCGGGCAGACCCTGCCCGGCCCGGGATTCCGCCACGCCAACACTCTGCTCCGCGTGACGGGGAGCCGGTTCCTGGCCGAGCCGGAGACGTTCCAGACCGAGGCCTTCGGCGCCCTCACCCTGCTCGTGCTGGCCGCGGACCGGGCCGAGCTCGGGCGCGCGGTGCGGGCGCTCGAGGGCAGCCTGACCGGGACGGTCTACAGCCACTCGGGCGGCGACGACGACGACCTCTACCGGGAGCTCGAGCCGGCCCTGCGGCGCGCGGTCGGGCGGTTGCTGAACGACAAGATGCCGACCGGCGTCGCGGTCTCGCCGGCCATGAACCACGGCGGGCCCTACCCGGCGACCGGCCACCCCGGCTTCACCGCGGTCGGCGTGCCGGCGTCGATGCTGCGCTTCGCCGCCCTCCACTGCTACGACAACGTCCGCCCCGAGCGGCTGCCGCCCGAGCTGCGCGACCCGAACCCGACCGGCACGATGTGGCGCTGGGTCGACGGGGACTGGACGCGCGGCAGCGCGTAGACCCCTGACCCGGGGAGCCGTCCGGCCTACCGGTACAGACAGAGGTAGGCCGCGTCGCCGCTCACCCGCAGCTGGAACCTCTGGCCGGCGGCGACGGTGAAGGACTCACCGGCGCGGAAGGTCCTCCAGTCGTCGGTCCCGGGCAGCCTGACCGTGAGGCCGCCGCTGACGACGGTCATGACCTCCACCGACGAGGTGCCGAACTCGTACTCCCCCGGCGCCATGACCCCGACCGTGGCCGGGCCGTCGGCGGTAACGAAGGCGATCGACGTGACCCGGCCGTCGAAGTACTCGTTGACCTTGAACACCCTACCCTCCTCGTTGCGCTCTCTCGACCAGCAGCTCGACCACCAGGTTGGCCTGCAGGTTGGCGACCACCGCCACCCGCGGCGCCATCGGGCTCACCCCGTCCGGGCACTCGCTGTCGCCGTCGCCGCACAGGTAGAGGCTCCCGAACCGGCGCGTGCGGAGGGCGTCGTTCCTGCCGTACCCGGCCAGGCCGGAGGCGGCGACGATGGGCCGTCCCGGGTGGAGCGTCAACCAGGCGTCGATCAGCATGGCCTTGGCCTCCGCCCGGTCGAAGGCCTCGACCAGGACGTCGGCGCCGCCGAAGACCGGGCCGACGTCCGCGGCGGTGACGCGCCGGTGGTGGACGACGCACTCCACGAAGGGGTTGGCGCGGGCCAGGTTGGCCCGCAGCGCCTCGACCTTGGGCTGGCCGACCTGGTCGACGAAGAACTGCTGGCGGTTGAGGTTCGACGGCTCGACCCGGTCGAAGTCGGCGACCACGAGGCGGCCGACGCCGGCCCGGGCCAGCGACATGGCGACGTTCGAACCGAGGCCGCCGGCGCCGGCGATGCCGACCGTGCTGCCCCGGAGCGCGGCCAGGACCGCGGGGTCGTGGCGACAGAAGAGCTCCTCCGGGGTCACGACGGGGCGTCTCCCCCGCGGTCGCGGGCGCCGGCCGCCGGGCCAGGCAGTGCGGCGAGGAGCGCCTCGGGGTCGCGGCTCGGCACCATGAGCGTCTCCCCGCCGAGGTCGAGCGCCACCTCGCGCTCGGCGAACGCCCTCCGCCAGGCGGTCGCCGGGCGCTCCGCGAGCCCGGCCACCACGCCCAGGGGGAGCTTGCGGTGGAACGGGCCGAGGCGGGTCTCGACCCAGGTCGAGCCGACGGCGGTCTCGAAGCGGCGGCAGCGGAGCAGGGCGAACAGGAGCGACACGGCCAGCGTGCC
>CAYTJW010000969.1:0-2488 GCA_964438135.1 uncultured Thermoanaerobaculia bacterium | reverse complement strand
ACCAGCGCTCAGGTCACCAGTTGGCAGCCCTCTCACGAAACTGACGTACGCCCACCCGTACCCGTACCCACACCCGTGCCCGACGCCGCCGCTCCCCCGGGCGCCTCGACCGCCGGGCAGGGCGCCGCTATCATGCCGCCATGACCACGACGTCGACCCTGGACGGCCCCCGCGGCCCGATCGGCTGGTCCGAGGACGGCGCCGGGGCACCGCTGCTGCTCCTCGCCGGCCTCGGCGCGACCCGCCGCCTGTGGGGCGAGCTGCCGCAGCTCCTCGGCCGCCACTTCCGGGTGGTGAGCCCGGACAACCGCGGCGTCGGCTGCTCGCGCGGCGGGGCGCCCTTCACCCTCGACGGCGCGGCCGACGACCTGCTCCTGCTCCTCGACCACCTCGGCCTCGAGCGGGCCCACCTGCTCGGCGTCAGCATGGGGGGCACCATCGCCCTCGCCACCGCCCTGCGCGCGCCCGGGCGCTGCGACCGCCTGGCGCTGCTGTCCTGCCCGGCCCACCTGAGCCAGCACGGCCAGCGCCTCCTCTCGCTGCTGCGGGAGCTGATGCTCTGCCTGCCGCCGGAGCGCTTCGGCCCGGCCCTGATGCGCCTCGCCTTCGCCCCGCCGGCGCACGAGCAGATGGCCGGCTTCGTCGACCAGGCCGGATCCCTGTACGGCCTCGACCGGCTCGACCTGCCCGGCGCCCTGGCCCAGGCCGACCACCTGCTCGCGGGCTTCGACCTGCGGCCGCGCCTGGCCGGGCTCGAGCGACCGACCCTGGTCCTGAGCGGCCGCCGCGACGCCGTCGTCGCCACCGAGGACACCGCGGCCGTGGCGGCGGCCATCCCGGGCGCCACCCTCGTCGAGGTCGAGGCCGCCGGCCACTCGCTGCTGGCCGAGGGCGGCGGCGCCGTGCTGGGGCGGGTGGTCGACTTCCTGGCCAGGGCCGGGGCGAGCCGGTGACGACCGCGGCGGGCTCCGCCGCCCGCGGGCGACCCCCGGCGTCGGCTGGGATGGCCTGCGGCGGGACCTCGGTCATGGTCCGAGGACTCCCTCTGGCGGCGGCCTTCGCCCTCCTCCTCGCGGTCGGGGCCGGCCCGGCCCTGGCCGACCTCGACGTGCGCGAGGTGCGGCTCGGCAACGGCATGCGCCTGCTGCTCGCCCCCCGCCCCCAGTCGCCGACCGTGTCCTGCGGCTGGGTGGTGCGCGCCGGCTCGGCCGCGGAGGCGCCCGGCGCCAGCGGCGCCGCCCACCTGCTCGAGCACCTGATGTTCAAGGGCACCCGCACCATCGGCACCCGCGACTTCCGCCGCGAGTCCCGCCTCCTCCGGGAGCTCGAGCGGCTGCCGGCTGACGCCCCCGGCCGCGAGCGGCTGGAGGCCGAGCTGGCCGCGCTGGTGACCAGCGACGAGCTCGACGTGATCTACGCGGCGCACGGCGCGCCCGACACCAACGCCTTCACCAGCTACGACCTCACCGCATTCGTCGTGACCGTGCCGGCGAGCGCCCTCGAGCTGTGGTTCTGGCTCGAGGCCGACCGCCTGCGGCAGCCGGTGTTCCGCGACTTCTCGACCGAGCGCGAGGTGGTGGTCGAGGAGCGGCGGCTGGACGAGAGCTCGGACCCGGCCGCAACCCACCTCGAGGCCTTCGACGCCCTGTTCTGGGGACCGGGGCCCTACCAGCACCCCATCCTGGGATGGCCGGCGGAGCTCGCGGCGCTCGAGCCGGCCGACGTCGAGCGGTACTTCGCCACCCACTACGTCCCCGCCAACGTCACCGCCGTGCTCGTCGGCGGCTTCGACCCCGACCTCGCCCTCCGCCTCGCCCGCACCTACCTGGAGCCGGTCCCGGCCCGGCCCGGCCCCCCCCCTGCCCGCGTCGAGCTCCAGCCCCAGCTGCACCTGCGCCGGGTGGAGGCGGTCGCCGACACCACCCCGCAGGTCCTCCTCCGCTGGCGCACCCCTCCCTTCGCCCACCCCGACGCCCCGGTCGTCGACCTCATCTCCGGCCTGCTCGACGGCCGCAGCGGTCGCCTCTACGCGGCCCTGGTCGACGAGCGCGGCATCGGCACCGGCGAGCCGTACGCGGTCCACCAGCCGATGCGCTGGGCCGGCATGCTCGAGCTCGGCGCCGAGGTGGCGGAGGGCGCCGACCCGGCCGAGGTCGAGGCGCTCATGCGCGCGGAGGTCGAGCGGCTGCGCCGGGAGCCGGTCGCGGCGGAGGAGCTGGAGCGGGTCAGGACCCGCACCGTCGCCGACCTCTACCGCGGCCTGCGCAGCGACGACGACCTGCTGTTCGAGCTGCTCGCCGACGACGCCCTCGGCGACCACCGCCACGTCCTCACCGCCGCCGAGCGGCTCGCCGCCGTCACCGCCGACGACGTGGCGCGGGTCGCCAGGGCCCACCTCGGCGGCGCCGGCCTCAACGCCCTCTGGTTCCTGCGCCCGGACAGCCCCGACCCGTCGGCCCCGGACGCGGCCGGGGAGCCGTGATGCGCC
>CAYTJW010000968.1:0-2488 GCA_964438135.1 uncultured Thermoanaerobaculia bacterium | reverse complement strand
CGCCCCGGCCGCACCCGATCCCGGCGCCGCCCGAGGACCCCTGGCCGGGCTGGGCGGCGACCCCCGGCGAGGCCGCGTACCTGGCGGCGGTGGCGACGGCGCGCGAGCACATCCTGGCCGGCGACATCTTCCAGGTGGTGCTGTCGCGCCGCTGGCGGCGGCTGCCGCGCTGCCCGGCGGCCGAGGTCTACCGCATGCTGCGGCTGACCAACCCGTCGCCCTACATGTTCCTGTTCGACACCGGCCAGGCGCGGGTGCTGGGCTCGAGCCCGGAGATGCTGGTGCGGGTGCGGCAGGGCACGGTCGCCACCTGCCCGATCGCCGGCACCCGGCGGCGGGGCGCGGACGCGGCCGAGGACGCGAGGCTCGAGGCGGAGCTCCTCGCCGACCCCAAGGAGCGCGCCGAGCACGCCATGCTGGTCGACCTGGGCCGCAACGACGTCGGCCGGGTGGCGGCGCCGGGCACGGTGCGGGTGGTGCGGGACATGGCGGTCGAGCGCTACAGCCACGTCATGCACCTGGTGAGCGAGGTCGAGGGGCGGCTGCGGCCGGGGGCCGACGCCTGGGACGCGCTCTTCGCCTGCTTCCCGGCCGGCACCCTGAGCGGCGCCCCCAAGGTGCGGGCGATGGAGATCGTCGACGACCTCGAGGAGGTCCGGCGCGGGGTCTACGGCGGCGCGGTCGGCTACCTCGACCTGCGCGGCGAGCTCGACTCCTGCATCGCCATCCGCACCCTCCTCGAGCGCGGCGGCGTGGTCCAGGTCCAGGCCGGCGCCGGCATCGTCTACGACTCGGTGCCCGAGGCCGAGCTCATGGAGTGCCAGAGCAAGGCGCGGGCCCTGGTCGAGGCGGTGGCGATGGCCGAGCGGGTGGCCGAGCTGGAGGGGGTGCCGTGAGCCCGGAGACCGGCTCGGGCGGGGCGTCGATCCTGGTGGTCGACAACTACGACTCCTTCACCTACAACCTGGTGCAGGAGCTGGCCGAGGTCGGCGATTGCGAGAGTGGGCAGGCCGAGATCCGGGTGGTGCGCAACGACGCCGCCACGGTGGATGAGCTGCTCGCCTCCTCGCCGCGCGCGATCGTCGTCTCGCCCGGCCCGGGCACGCCCGAGCAGGCGGGGGTGAGCATGGCGCTGGTGGCCGCCGCGGCCGAGGTGCCGCTGCTCGGGGTCTGCCTCGGCCTGCAGGCGCTGGCCGCGGTGCACGGCGGCCGGGTGGTGCGGGCGCCGGTGCCGGTGCACGGCAAGGTGTCGGCCATCCACCACTCGGGGCGCGGCCTGTTCACCGGCCTGCCGAGCCCGTTCGAGGCGACCCGCTACCACTCGCTGGTGGTCGAGCGGTCGAGCCTGCCGGCCTCACTCGAGGTGACCGCCTGGACCGAGGACGCCCTGGTCATGGGCCTGGCCCACCGCACCCGGCCGCACTGGGGGGTGCAGTTCCACCCCGAGTCGTACCTGACCCGGGACGGCATGGCGCTGCTGGCGCGCTTTCTGCTCCTGGCGGGGCTGCCGCTCGCCCCCGAGTGGCAGCGGCGGCTGGAGGCCTAGAGTGAGCGAGCCGCGGTTCCGGGGGCTGCTGCAGGGCCTGCTCGAGCGGCGCGACCTCGCGCCGGAGGAGGTCGAGCGCTTTCTCGGCCAGGTCATGGACGGGCTGGTCGAGGAGCCGGTGGTGGCGGCGGTGCTGGTGGCGCTGCGCGCCAAGGGGGAGAGCGGCGCGGAGGTGGCAGCGGCGGCGCGGGTCATGCGGGCGCGGGCCCTGGCGGTGCCTCTCGCCCACCCCGAGCGGGCGGTCGACACCTGCGGCACCGGCGGCGACGGCGCCAACACGGTCAACATCTCCACCGCCGCGGCCCTGGTGGCGGCGGCGGCCGGGGTGCCGGTGGCCAAGCACGGCAACCGCTCGGTGTCCTCCCGCTGCGGCTCGGCCGACGTGCTGGAGGCGGCCGGGGTGCGTCTCGACCTCGCGCCCTCGGCGTCCGGCCGGTTGCACGACGAGCTCGGCCTGGCGTTCCTGTTCGCGCCCCGGCTGCACCCGGCGATGCGGGCGGTGATGCCGGTGCGGCGGCTGCTCGGCGTGCGCACGGTGTTCAACCTGCTCGGGCCGCTGACCAACCCGGCCGGCGTTCGCCGCCAGGTGGTCGGGGTGTGGGACGGTCGGGTGCAGGAGCTGGTAGCGGCCGCCCTCGCCGAGCTGGGGTCGGAGCACGCCCTGGTGGTGCACTCCGCGGACGGGCTCGACGAGCTGTCGGTGGAGGCGCCGACCCGGGTGGTCGAGGTGCGGGGCGGGCGGGTCGACGGCTCCTGGACGGTCGACCCGCACCACCTCGGGCTGGGCCGCGGCGACCACGGCGCCCTGGTCGGCGGCGACTCAGCCCACAACCGGGCCCGGCTGGAGGCCATCCTCGGCGGCGGGGAGCGGTCGCTCGCGACCGAGGCTGTGGCCCTCAACGCCGCCGCCGCGCTCGTGGTCGGCGGCCAGGCGGCGGACCT
>CAYTJW010000967.1:0-2493 GCA_964438135.1 uncultured Thermoanaerobaculia bacterium | reverse complement strand
CCCCCCCCCCCCCCCCCCCCCCCCCCCCCCCCCCCCCACCCCCCCCCCCCCCCCGCCCGCGCGCCCCGCGGGGGGCGCCGAGACCGACGACGGTCGCCACGTCGCCGTGCCCCGCTGGCTGTCCCGCACCGCCCTCGAGGAGCCGGTGGCGGTCGCCGGGGCGGTGGCCGCGGACGGCTCGCTGCTGGTCGCGACCGGCCACCCGGCGCGGCTCTACCGCGTCGACTCGGGCCGCGCCACCCTGCTCGCCGAGCTGCCGGGCGAGCAGGCCACGGCGGTGCTGGCCTCGGCCAGCGGCGCGGTGCTGGTGGCGACCGTGGCGCCGGGGGTGCTGCTGGAGTGGAGCCGCGACGGCCTGAAGGAGGTCGGTCGCCTCGACCAGGGCGGGTTCTGGGACCTGGTCGAGGTCAACGGCACGGTGGTGGCGGCGGCCGGCCCGCCCGCCTCGCTCTACCGGGTCTCGAGCCGGGGGCTCGAGCGCTGGGCCGAGCTGCCCGACGTCCACGCCCGCTGCCTGGCCGCCGCGAGCGACGCGGTGGTGGTCGGCACCTCCGGCAAGGGGCTGATCGTCAGGGTGCCGCTGTCCGGGCAGGTTGGCCTGCTGGCCGACAGCCCGTTCACCGAGATCGCCGACCTGCTGGTGGCCCCCGACGGGGCCATCTGGGCCACCGCCCTGGTGGGCGAGCCGCAGGCCCAGGCGGCGACCCCCAGCGGCGGCGAGGGCGGCAGCGCCGCCGCCGCGACCGGCACGGCCGCGCTCGACCTGCCCAAGGTCGACGGCGCCACCGCCACCTCCGAGGTGCTGCGCCTGACCGCCGGCGGCGCCCTGGTCAAGGTCCACCGCTTCCCCAAGCAGGTCGCGGCCGCCCTCGCCTGGGACGGCGACGGCGTCCTGGTCGGCACCGGCTTCGAGGGCGAGCTGTGGCGGTTCGTGGGCTCGGGCGGCGCTCGTCTGGCCACGGTCGACGCGAGCCAGGTCACGGCCATCGTCGGCGGCGGCGCGGCGATCCTGACCCAGGGGCCGGCCGGGGTCCTGCGGCGCGAGGAGGGGGCCGGCTCGAGCCGCTTCCGCAGCGAGGCCCGCCGCTTCCCCCGCCCGGTCCAGGCCGGTGAGTACGGCGTCGACAGCGCCGGGGGCGGGGCCCGGGTCCGCTTCCGGGCCGGGTTCGCCGACTCCGCCGACGAGAGCTGGGTACCGTGGAGCGACTGGCTGGGGGCGCGGGGGCGGGTGCCGCTGCCGCCCGCGGCGGCGCTGCAGTGGGAGGTCGAGCTGGTTGGCGACGGGGGCGGGGGCGCGGAGCTGGAGCGGGTCGAGGTGGCGTTCCGGGAGCTGAACCTGGCGCCGCGGCTGGAGAAGGTGGAGGTCGAGGAGCCGGGCGTCGTCTACTTGATGGCGCCGCCCCCCTCGGGGCCGGTGGTGGACCAGGTCCACCCGGATCTGGCCGGCATCTTCACGGTCATCGACCCGAACCCGAGCGAGGATCGCAAGCCGAAGCAGGGCAAGAAGTTCTGGCGCGTCGGCTACCGCACCCTGAGCTGGCAGGCGGAGGACCCCAACAACGACCCGCTGCGCCACGCGGTGCAGCTCGAGCGGCGCGACGGGTTCGCCCTGCCGGTCCGCGAGCGCCTCGAGCTCGCCGAGCTGGCGGTCGACGTGAGCGCGGTGCCGGACGGCCTCTACCGCTTCCGCGTCACCGCCTCGGACGAGCTCGCGAACCCCGGCGCCGGGCTCGAGACCACCGCCATCGGGCCGTGGTTCGTGGTCGACAACACGCCGCCCTCGGTCGAGCTGGCGCGCGGCCCGTCCGGCTGGAGCGTGACGGTCACCGACGCGGGCAGCTCGGTCGCCCGGGTCGAGTGGAGCCGGGACGGCGACCGCTGGCACGCCCTCGAGCCCGCCGACGGCGCCCTCGACGGCCAGCGCGAGAGCTTCGCCCTGCCGGCGGTGGGCGGTCGCCACCTGCTGGTCGTGCGCGCCGTCGACCGCCACCACAACCGCGCCGTCGCCAGCGCGGTCGAGGAGTGAGAGGACCATGGCCCACCCCCCCGTCGCCATCTACCCGGGGTCCTTCGACCCCATCCACCGCGGCCACCTGGCCATCATCCGCCGCGCCGGCGAGCTGTTCCCGCGGGTGGTGGTGGCGATCCTCGAGAACACCGGCAAGGACGCCCTGTTCACCTCCGGCGAGCGGGTCGAGATGATGCGCGAGCAGTTCGTCGGCGACCCCGGGGTGGAGGTGCGCTCCTTCTCCGGCCTGCTCGTCAGCCTTCTCAAGGAGCTCGACGCGACGATCATCGTCCGCGGCATGCGGGCGGTGTCCGACTTCGAGTACGAGTTCCAGATGGCGCTGATGAACCGGCGCTTGTACCCGCAGGCCGAGACCGTCTTCCTGACCGCCGAGGTGGAGAACACCTTCCTCTCCTCGCGCCTGGTCAAGGAGGTGGCGGCGCTCGGCGGCGACGTCCGCGGCCTGGTGCCGGAGAGCGTGCGGG
>CAYTJW010000966.1:0-2494 GCA_964438135.1 uncultured Thermoanaerobaculia bacterium | reverse complement strand
CTGCGGCGGGCGCTGGCGCAGCAGGACGGGCACGCGCCGCCGCCGTCGGCCGACCTCGCCTGGCAGCTCCTGGAGCAGCTCCGCCGCCGCGCCCTCGTCGCCGGCCACTGCCGGGCGAACGTCGACCTGCCCGCGGCCGAGCTCGACCGCCGCCTCGCCGCCTGGCAGGAGGACGCCCTCCTCCGCCTCCAGCGCCAGCGCCGCATGGTCGAGGTCGCCGGTCGCGACCAGGCCCGCCTGCGCGCCTTCTACGACGGCAACCTCGGCCTCTTCAGCTCGCCGCCGCGCTGGCACCTGCGACGCCTCCGCCTGCCCATCGCGGGCGACGCTCAGGCGACGATGGCGCGCCTCGAGGAGGCCGCCTCCCGGCCGGGAGCTACCCTCGACGAGCTGCGGGCGGAGCTCGGCGGCGAGGTCGAGGACCTGGGCCTCGCGACCCAGACCACGCTGGGGCGGCTCGCGCCCACGCTGCCCGCCCTGGTCGCGGCCCGCGCCCCGGGCGAGCTGTCCGCCCCCTACCGCAGCGAGACCCATCTCGAGATCGCCGAGGTGGTGGCGCGCGAGGAGGCGAAGCCCCTCCCGTTCGAGACCGTCCGCGACCGGGTCGCCGCCCTCTACGTCCAGCAGCACGCCCGCGAGGTCTACCGCGAGCTCGCCGACGAGGTCGTCCGGCCGGGTGAGCTCGAGCTCCTGCCCGGGGGCGTCGCCGCCCTGCGGCAGGCGGCCAGGGCCCTCCCCGACGTCACCGTCGAGCAGCTCGAGGAGCTGCTGAGCGAGCTCTGATGCGGCGCCTCCCCCCGGTCGCGGCGGCCCCCCTGCTGCTCTCCCTGCTGCTCGCGGCGGCGGCGTCGGGCTGCCGCCGGGCGGAGCCGTGGAACGTCCTCCTGGTCACCTTCGACACCACCCGCGCCGACCACATCGGCTGCTACGGCAGCGCCCGCGCCGCGACCCCCGCCGTCGACCGCCTCGCCGCTGCCGGCATCCGCTTCGCCCGGGCGACGAGCGCGGCGCCGATCACCGCCCCGTCGCACGCGACCATCCTCACCGGCCGCTACCCGATCGCCCACGGGGTGCGCGACAACGGTCTCTTCGTCCTCGACCAGGCCCAGCTCACCCTGGCCGAGATCCTGCGCGACCGGGGCTACGCCACCGCCGCCGCGGTCGGCTCGTTCCCCGTCACCGCCCGCTTCGGCCTGAACCAGGGCTTCGCCTTCTTCGACGACCACCTCACCGGCGGCTTCGAGGACTACCTCGGCCAGCGGGTGGTGCCCAAGGAGCGCATGTTCTTCGACGAGCGGAGGGCGGCGCAGGTCAACGACGCCATCCTGCCCTGGCTCGACGCCCACGCCGGCGGGCCGTTCTTCGCCTGGGTGCACTACTTCGACCCCCACCAGCCGTTCGAGCCGGTCCCGCCCTACGACCAGCTCTTTGCCGACGACCCCTACAGCGGCGAGATCGCCTATGCCGACTCGTGCCTCGGCTTCCTCCTCGACCGCCTCCAGCGGCTCGGCGTGCTCGACCGGACCCTGGTGGTCGTGACCGCCGACCACGGCGAGGGCCTGGGCGAGCACAACGAGGTCACCCACGCCGTCCTCGCCTACGACACGACCCTGCACGTGCCGCTGGTCGTCCGGCCGCCGGCCGGCGCCGCGCCGGCGGGCGCGGTGGTCGAGCAGCGGGTCGGCACGGTCGACATCGTGCCGACGGTGCTCGACCTGCTCGGCGTGCCGGCGCCGCCCGGGGTGCAGGGGCGCTCCCTGGTGCCGCTCTGGCGCGGCGACGGGGGCGAGCGGTCGTGGCCGGGCCGGTACTACGCCGAGAACCTCTCCCCCAGCCTGACCCACGGCTGGGGCGAGCTGCGGGTCCTCGTCGACGGCCCCGCCAAGTACATCCACGGACCGCGCCCGGAGCTCTACGACCTCGACGCCGACCCGGCCGAGCTCCGCGACCTCGCCGCCGAGAGGCCGGCCGAGGCCCGGCGCCTGCGCCAGGATCTCGAGGGCTTCATGTCGCACCATGCGGTGGCCGGCGCCAGCGCCGCGGTCGAGGTCGACGACGGCGTGCGGGAGCAGCTGGCGGCGCTCGGCTACCTGCACAGCGCCGGCACCGTCGACCAGGAGATCGTCGAGTCGCTCAAGGAGGGCGGCATCGCCCCCCGGGACCGGGTCAGCGACGTCAACGCCGTCAGCGCCGCCAAGCAGCTCCTGTTCGACGGGCGGGCCGCCGACGCCCTGGCCTACACCGACAAGCTCGTCCGCCGCGACCCGCAGAGCCCGCTCTACCTCGAGCTCCACGCCGCCACCCTGGTCGAGCTCGGGCGCCTCGACGAGGCGCAGGAGCTGGTGACGCGGCTCGGCCAGCGGGGCACGGTGCCCGAGCCGCTCCTGCTCCGCCTGGCGGCGCGGCGCTTCGAGCGCGGCGACGAGCGGCCCGCGCTCGAGAGCCTGGCGGCGCACGTCCTCGCCACGCCGACCGCCCGGGGGGCGTGGCTCCT
>CAYTJW010000965.1:0-2494 GCA_964438135.1 uncultured Thermoanaerobaculia bacterium | reverse complement strand
GGCGCCACCGCCAGGGGCCAGCACGCGACTCCCCCGCCGGGCCCGCTCCCCTCTCACCCACCCCGGCTACAATCCCTCACGGATGAGCCTCGAGCTGTTCTCCGCGCCGGTCCGGGAGTGGTTCGGCGAGACCTTCGCCGCGCCGACCCCGGCGCAGGCGCTCGCCTGGCCGCGGATCGCCGCCGGGGCGCACGTGCTGGTGACCGCGCCGACCGGCTCGGGCAAGACCCTGACCGCCTTCCTGTGGGCGCTCGACCGGCTGCTGTCGGGCGCCTGGGAGGGCGGCGCGGTCAGGGTGCTCTACGTGTCGCCGCTGCGCGCCCTCTCGAACGACATCCGCCGCAACCTGCTCGCGCCGCTCGCTGCGCTCGAGCCGCGCTTCGCCTCGGGGCCTGGAAGCCGGCCGCGGGTGCGCCTCGAGGTCCGCACCGGCGACACCCCGGAGTCGGACCGGCGCCGCATCCTCCGCTCGCCGCCCGAGGTGCTGGTCACCACCCCCGAGACCCTGAACCTCCTCCTCACCTCCCCGCGCGGCCGCGAGCTGCTGCGCGGGTTGCGCACGGTCATCCTCGACGAGGTCCACGCCGTGGTCGGCGCCAAGCGCGGGGTGCACCTGATCACCGCCGTGGAGCGCCTGGTGCCGCTCGCGGGCGAGGTGCAGCGCCTGGCCCTGTCCGCCACCGTCCGGCCGCCCGAGCGGGTGGCGGCCTGGGTGGGCGGCTTCCGGCTCTCCGGCGACCCGGCCGCGCCCGCCTATGTGCCCCGCCCGGTGGAGGTGGTCGACGCCCGCTCCCAGAAGCGCTACGACCTCCGCGTCTGCCTGGCCGACGAGGACCCCGAGCAGCTCTGGCCCGGCCTCGCCCGCCGCCTCCGCGCCGACGTCCGCGGCCACCGCTCGACCCTGGTCTTCGCCAACTCCCGCCGCACGGTCGAGAAGGTCGCCCGGCTCCTCAACGAGGACCAGCCCACCCAGCTCGCCTACTCCCACCACGGCTCGCTGTCGCGCGAGCTCCGCCAGGTGGTCGAGGAGCGGCTCAAGGCCGGGCAGCTCCGCTCGATCGTCGCCACCTCGTCGCTCGAGCTCGGCATCGACGTCGGCGCGGTCGACCAGGTCGCCCTGGTCGGCTCGCCGACCTCGGCCATGTCCGCGGTGCAGCGCCTCGGCCGCTCGGGCCACGCCGTCGGCGAGACCAGCTCGGGCCGCCTCTACCCCCTCCACGGCCGCGACCTTCTCCAGGCCGGGGTGCTGGCCCGGGCCGTGGTCGAGGGCGCGATCGAGGAGGTCCGCCCGGTCGGCCCGGCCCTCGACGTCCTCGCCCAGGTGCTGCTGTCGCTGACCGCGACCGAGGCCTGGCCGCTCGACCGGCTGTACGCCTTCGTCCGGGCCGCCTCGCCCTACCGCGACCTGCCCCGCCGCCACTTCGACCTGGTGGTCGACCTGCTCGCGGGCCGCTACGCCACCACCCGGCTGCGCTCGCTGAGAGCCCTGCTGGCGGTCGACCGGGTCGACGGCACTGCCCGCGCCCGCCCCGGCGCCGCCGGCCTGCTCTACACCTCGGGCGGCACCATCGCCGACCGCGGCTACTTCCGCCTCCGCCTCGAGGGCGACGGGGCCGCCCTCGGCGAGCTCGACGAGGAGTTCGTGTGGGAGCGCTCGGTCGGCGACACCTTCACCCTCGGCGTCCAGACCTGGCGCATCCAGCGCATCACCCACAACGACGTCTTCGTCGCCCCGGCCCGCGCCGCCTCGGCCATGGCCCCGTTCTGGCGCGCCGACGAGCGGGACCGGTCGGCCTTCCTGTCCCTCCGCGTCGGTGACCTGCTGGAGTGGGCCGAGCCGCGGCTCGGCGACGACGACCTCCAGCCCGCCCTCGAGGAGCGCCTGCTGCTCGAGCCGGCGGCGGCCGCCTCCCTGGTCGGCTACCTGCGCTCCCAGCGCGCCGCCACCGGCGCGTTGCCCCACCGCCACCGGGTGGTGGTCGAGCGCACCTCGGGCCCGGCCGGTCGCACGGACCACGGCTCGCTGATCCTGCACACCTTCTGGGGCGGCCGGGTCAACCGCCCGCTGGCCCAGGCCCTGGCCGCGGCCTGGGAGGAGCGGGTCGGCACCCGCCCCGAGGTGTCGCACGACGACGACTGCGTGCTGCTGGTGGCGCCGGCGCCGCTGCCGGCTGCAAGCCCCCTGTCGCTGCTCGCCTCGGGCGAGGTCGAGCGCCTGCTCCGCCGCCGCCTGGAGCAGACCGGCTTCTTCGGCGCCCGCTTTCGCGAGGCGGCCGGCGTCGCCCTGGTGCTGCCGCGGGCGGGCCCGCGCCGGCGCACGCCGCTGTGGCTGACGCGGCAGCGGGCCAAGGAGCTGCTCGAGGCGGTGGCCGGCCACGACGACTTCCCGCTGGTGCTCGAGGCCTGGCGCGCCTGCCTCCAGGACGAGCTCGAGCTCGCCGCCCTCCACGCCCGCCTGGAGGAGGTCGAGGACGGCCGGGTCGAGGTGCGGCAG
>CAYTJW010000964.1:0-2497 GCA_964438135.1 uncultured Thermoanaerobaculia bacterium | reverse complement strand
GGCGTCGGTGGTCGCGGTCCAGGTCAGCACGTGCGGCCCCTCGAGCCGCACCTCGGCCGTCGGCGAGGCCGGCCCGAGCGCCACCTCGAGCGGCGCCGCGCTCAGCTCGGCGGGCCCGCACCGGGCCGCCTGCAGCTGGTCGTAGGGCTCGGCCGGCGAGAGCCGGTGCTCGAGCAGCACCAGCGCCTCGAGCCGCTGCCAGTCGACCACCTCGAGCTGCGGGCTGTCGACCACCGCCACCGCCGCCTCCCCGGGCGCCACGACCGCGGTCAACGGGCTCACCGCCGTGCCCCGCACCCAGGTGTCGGTCAGGCCGATTCGGCCAGACTCCCACACCACCAGCCACAGGGCCGCCTCCGCCTCCGGCAGCAGCGGCAGCGGGCCCGGGTTCTCCAGTCGGACGTAGGCCCGCATCCGGTCGTCGACGCGGCGGACGTACGCCGCCACCGCGGCGGTGGGCGGCCGACCGAGCTCGTCGACCACCAGGTCCCGGTAGACCCTGAGGTAGTCGACCGGTCCCATGCTCAGCCGCTGGCCGCTGCCGACCATGACCAGCGGCAGGTAGACGGAGCCGCCGCCCGAGTACGCATCCCACCAGCGGTCGACCCGGCCGGTGCGGAACTGGTCGTAGTCGTACTCGAGCAGCACCGCCTCGCCCGCCATCTCGGCCTGGAGGGCGATCATGGCCGGCGCCGCGTCCTGGCAGTAGGCCCCCCGGGGGCGGCCGAAGAACTCCAGCACGGCCAGCCGCTCCGCGGCGGGGCAGACCGCCGCGACCAGCAACCCCGCCGCCGTCAACCTCAGCGCGTGACCCATCGTTCCCCCCGGACCCTGTCGGCTTCCTCCTCGACCGCGTCGACCAGCGCCTCGAGCTCGAGGTCGCCGACCCACCGGCGCCGGTTCAGGAACACGGTCGGCGTCTCCTCGACGCCGTTGGCCAGGCCTTCCTTCTTGCTCGCGACCAGCGCCTCGCGCACCGCCGGGTCCGCCAGGGCGGCGACGAAGGCGTCGCGGTCGAGCCCCGCCGCCGCCGCCCAGCTCGGCTGGCTCTCGCCCGTGTACTCGTCGAAGTGGCCGTACGCCTGGAGCAGGAACTCCCAGAAGCGGCCCTGCGCGGCCGCGGCGACGAACGCCAGCCCGGCCTCGGTCGAGCCCTCGTGGCCGCGGATGGGGAAGGTGCGGAAGACCAGCCGGGCGTCGCCCGCCAGCGGGCCCGCCACCACCGCCCGGTGCAGGGCCGGCACCAGCCGGCTACAGTAGGGGCAGCGGGCGCAGGCGTAGACCACCACCTCCACCGGCGCGTCGGCGGCGCCGACCGCCGGCGCCGCGGCCAGGTCGACCGTGGCCGGCTCGCCGCCGCCCAGCATGCTCCGCGCCCGCCGCGACAGCGCCCTCTGGATCCGCTCCTCGTCCTGCCCTGCCGCCGCCCGCCGGCAGACGTCGTCCGCCAGCCGCACCGCCAGGCGGCAGGTCGGGCGAGCCTGGAGGCAGCGGGCGACGGTGTCGTCGCAGCACTCGTACGGGTGCTCGCGGGCGAGGACCCGGCGGGCCAGGTCGCGCGCGCGCCCGGTCAGTTGGTCGCAGGTCGGGGTCTGGGCCCCGGCCTGCCCGACCAGGGCGACGACGGCCACCGCCACCAGGGCCGCCTCACGCATGTCCCGCCTCCCGCCGCCGCCAGCCGTCCAGCCCGAGCCGGCCGCGGTCGCAGGCCAGGACGAGGGCGCAGAGCGCGAGCCAGACCAGGTCCCGCAGCACGGTCAGGTAGGAGATGGGGTCCTCGACCGCGCCCTGCGAGGCGAAGCAGCCGCACGACATGTCGAGACCGCGCGCCAGGGCGATCAGCAGCGCCACCAGGAAGACCCCCATCATGCCCGTCACCAGCACGGCCGCGGCGCGGGCCCGCAAGCCTGCCAGCAGCATACCGCCGGCGACCAGCTCCAACCAGGGCAACACGATCGCCGCCGGGTTGACCAGCGCGAGCGGCAGGATGTCGTAGGTCGCGATGTCGAGGGCGAAGGCGTCGGGGTGGGCGATCTTGTGCAGGCAGGCGCCGACGAAGAGCGCGCCCAGGTACCAGCGCGCCGGCACCGCCAGCCACTCGAGCCAGCGCCGCGCCGTCACGGGGCCCCCGTCCGCCCGAGCGCCGCCGCCCCGCCGACGACGTAGCAGACGTTGCGGATGCCACGGCCCGAGATCTCCCGCCCGAGGTGCTCGCCGCTGTCGGGGCGGCCGCCGTCGCCGTACACCACCACCAGGGTCGACCGGCTCGCGGCGATGACCCGGGCCAGCTCGCCGAGCGACGCCTCCGGCAGCGGGTCGAGCCAGTCGTACGGCACGCTGACCGCCCCGGGCAGGTGCCAGGCGCGGTGCTCGGCGGGGCTGCGGGCGTCGACCAGGAAGGTGCCCTCGGCCGCCAGCGCCGGGTCGTCGGCGGGGAGGCCGCGGACCGGGCCGCCCGGCTCGGGGCACGGCACCAGCGTCTGGTAGGGGCGCGTGG
>CAYTJW010000963.1:0-2498 GCA_964438135.1 uncultured Thermoanaerobaculia bacterium | reverse complement strand
GACGACCCACACCCGGCTCGAGGCGCAGCCGTGGTGGCAGGTCGACCTGGGCGCGGTGCGCGACGTCCAGCGGGTGGTGATCTGGAACCGCACCGACTGCTGCGGCGAGCGCCTGGCCGACGCGGTCGTGCTGGTGTCGGAGAGCCCGCTCGCGGGCGCGAGCCTGGCCGCGGCGACGGCCGACGGGCGCACCTGGTCTCGTCGGCTGGCCGGCCGGGCCGGCCGCAAGACCGAGGTCCCGGTCGGCCAGCGCGGGCGCTACGTGCGGGTCATGCTCGAGGGTCGCGGTTACCTGTCGCTGGCCGAGGTCGAGGTCCTCGCCACCCCGGCGCGGTGAGCGGAGGGAGCTGGCAGCTGCGGCGTGCGCCGCGCCTCTGGACCGGTGGCCCACGCGGTCGGCCTGGCCGGGCCGCCGACCAGATGTCGAGCCGGCCCCCCGTGCGAGAATGGGGCGACAACGACAGCGCGGGTCCTTGGCGCCGAGGGGAGGGTCCGTGGTCGGGCGATCGGTCTTGACGGTGGGCGAGTTGGCGCGGCAGGGAGCCGACATCCTCGGGATCGCACCCGGCCGTGGAAAGGACGAGGGGCATCTCGGCCCGAGGGGCGTTCCCGACCCGGACAGAGATTGCCCGTTCGTCTGCCTGCCGGAGGCCCAGCGCTGCCAGGCTCTGGGGACGGCATCGGTGCGGGCGTTCAGCGTCGGGCGGCACCGGGATGGGTGGGGCAGGCGTTGAGCCGCGGTCTCGAGGGGCAGGGGGACGACGGCGCGGCCACGCGGTCAGGGATCCCGAGCTGGGGTCCTGACGCCGTCGGGGCTCACGACGCGCCGCCCCCGCAAGGCGGGCGCTACCAGCAGCTCGAGCTGCTCGGCGCCGGCGGGATGGGGGACGTCTACCGGGCGTGGGACAGCCTCCTCCAGCGTCGGGTCGCCCTCAAGGTGCTCCGCGGCGGCGACCGGTCGGCGTCCGCTTGGCTGCTGCGGGAGGCTCGCGCACAGGCCCGCGTGGACCACCCCAACGTGTGCAGGGTGTACGACACCGCCGAGGTCGACGGCCGCCTCGTCATCGCCATGGAGCTGGTCGACGGCCTCCCGCTGGACCGGCTGGCGAGCGAGCTCTCGGTGCGACAGAAGGTCGCCGTCGTGCGGGACGTCGCCCTGGCGCTGCACGCCGCCCACCTCGAAGGGCTGGTCCACCGCGACGTGAAGCCCTCGAACGTCATGGTGGCGCGGGACGCCGACGGCCGACTGACGCCGAAGGTCCTCGATTTCGGCCTGTCGCGCAGTCTTGGCGGTGCCCGGCTCGCGGTCGGCGGTGGTCCCCCCCTGTCCGACGGTACGGCGTCGGGAGGGGCCGTCGAGGTGAGCCTGACCCTCCACCACGGGGTGGCCGGCACGCCGGCCTTCATGGCGCCGGAGCAGGTCCTGGGTCTCCCCGGCGGGGTGGACGCCAGGACCGACGTCTTCGCGCTGGGGGCGACCCTGTACACCCTCCTCGCGGGCCGAACCCCGTTTCGGGGCGAGACGGTGGTCGAGGTCATGACCCACATCCTCTCCGGCGTGCCCGTGCCGATCCGGCCCCTCGCCCCCGAGGTGGAGCCGGACCTCGAGGCGGTGGTCCTCAAGTGCCTGCGCAAGGACCCCGGCGAGCGCTACCAGTCGGCCCGGGAGGTGGCGGACGACCTCGGCGCGTACCTCGTCCACCGGCCCGTGCGGGCTCACGCCGGCGGTCTCCGGTACCGGGTCGCGAAGCTCGTTCGCCGGCACCGGCTGGTGGCGGTGGTGGCGGCTGCCGGCGTGCTGGTCGCGGCCGTGGGGGGCAGCCTCGGGGCGCGGGAGCGCTGGCGGACCTCGCGGCAGGCCGCCGCGGCCCAGCGGTTCGGCCAGGAGGTGGAGCGGATCCACGGGCTGCTGTGGAAGGCGTGGAGCCTGCCGGCGCACGACATCCGGCCGCACAAGGCCACCGTACGGGAGAAGATGCGGTGGCTCGAGCGGGAGATGGAGGCTCTCGGCGGCCCGGCGCGCGGCCCGGGCCGCTACGCCCTCGGTCGCGCCCACCTCGCGTTGGGGGAGGCGGACGCCGCGGTGGAGCAGCTCGAGGGCGCCTGGGGGGCCGGCTACCGCACTCCGGAGGTGGCCCACGCCCTCGGGGTCGCGGTGGGGGAGCGGTACGATGCGGCCCTCGCCCGCCTGGGGGGGGTTCGGGACCCCGAGCAGCGGCGGGAGGAGCGGCGCCGCCTGGACCGGGAGCTCGGCGGCGCGGCGGCGGCCTGGCTCGCTCGCAGCCGTGGGTCGGAGGGGGAGGCGCCGGAGCTCCTCGAGGGCCTGACCGCGCTCCGCCAGGGCCGCCATGGCGACGCCGTCGAGCGGGCCGAGGCGGCGGTCCGGCGGGTGCCGTGGCTCTACGAGGCCCTCCTGCTGGCGGGGGAGGCGAGGCTCGCCGCGGCCTGGGCGGCCACCGACGCCCTGGAGCACGACCGCGCGGAGACCGCCTTCGCGG
>CAYTJW010000962.1:0-2500 GCA_964438135.1 uncultured Thermoanaerobaculia bacterium | reverse complement strand
GCTGCGCTTCCTCCTCGCCCGCGCCCACGCCCGCCACGCCCAGGCCGACGCCGAGGCGGCCCGCGCCCTGGCCGAGGAGGCCCTGCTCGAGTGCCGGCGCCGCGGCGGCCCGACCGGGCTCGAGGCCGAGATCCTCGGCCTCCTCGCCAACGCCCTGCGCTACTGCGGCAGACCACTGGACGCGCTCACCGCCCTGGAGACCGCGGACGCCGCTCTCGACCCCGCCGCGAGCGACCGCGTCCGCGGCCGGCTCCTGTACAGCCGGGCCCTCCTGGTCCACGGCCTCGGCGACCTGGCGGCGGCCGCGCGCCTGTACGACCAGGCAGAGGCGGCCCTCGTGCCCGCGGACGGCACGCCGCCGATCGGGCCGCACGCGTTCGACCTGCTCCGGCTGCGGGGACGCCTGGCGTACCAGAACGGCGACGTCGAGGGAGCCCGGCGCGCCTGGCAGCGATGGCTCGAGCTGGCCGAGGCGACGGCGAGCGACTACTGGCGGCGACGAGCCGTCGCCCAGCTCACCCTCGTCACCCCCACCGACCCCGCCGCCGAGCGGGACGCCTGGCTCCAGGCCCTGACCGAGCAGCGGCTCTCGGGGGACCGCGCGTCCTCGGTCACCGCCCACGGCGAGCTGGCGGAGGTCTGCCTGCGCCAGGGCGACACCGGCGAGGCGGCCCGGCTGTGCGAGGAGGGGCTCGAGCTCGCCGGCTCGGCCGACACGCCGCACCTCGAGATGGGCGCCGCCTATCTCCGGGGCGTGCTGCTGCTGGCGCGGGGGCGGCCGGCCGCAGCGGCCCGGGAGCTGGCCGCGGCCGAGGGGCTGGCCGCCGCCTGGGCCACACCCTACCGCTTCTGGGTCGCGGCCACGGCCCGCCGCTGCCAGCCGCCGGGGGGTCCCCCGCCCCGCCCGGGCGGCGAGCCCGGGTCGGGCGGTCACTCCTCGGCGCCGTCCTCGGCCTCGTCGCCGGCCCCCGGCTCGTCGAGGTCGGCCTCGGGCACGGCGGTCTCGTCGACCTCGCCGAAGTAGTCGGGCGGGACCAGCACCTCGCGCCCCTTGGAGCCGTCGAGCGGCCCCACCAGGCCCTCCCGCTCCATCATCTCCAGCAGCCGCGCCGAGCGGGTGTAGCCGAGCCGCAGCCGGCGCTGGACGAAGCTGGCCGAGGCCTTGCGGGTGCGCACCACCAGCCGCGCCGCCGGCTCGTACATCGGGTCGTCGAGGCTCTCCCCCTCGTCGGCGGCCGCGGCGCCCCGCCGCCCGCCGCCGCGCTCGCCGAGCGGCTCGTGGGTCAGCACCTCGCGCAGGTAGTCCGGCTTGCCGAAGCGCTTGATGTAGCGCACCACGGTGCCGATCTCCCGCTCGGTGACGTAGGGGCCGTGCAGACGGACCAGGTTGGATGTGCCGGAGGAGAGCAGCAGCATGTCGCCGCGGCCGAGCAGCCGCTCGGCGCCCATGACGTCGAGGATGGTCCGCGAGTCGACCTTGGAGCGGACCTTGTAGGCGATGCGGCAGGGGAAGTTGGCCTTGATGATGCCGGTGAGGATGTCGACCGAGGGCCTCTGGGTGGCGCAGATGAGGTGGATGCCGACCGCCCGCGCCTTCTGCGCCAGCCGGGTGATCGACTCCTCCACCGCCCGCGAGCTCGCGATCATCAGGTCGGCGAGCTCGTCGATCATGATGACGATGTACGGCAGGGGCTCGACCGACTCCCCACCCTCGTCCTCGCCGAGCAGCTCCAGGGCTCGCCGGAGCTGGCTGGGGTCCTCGACCATCTGGTTGAACTGATTCAAGTTGCGGACACCGAGCGCGGCCAGCCGGCGGTAGCGGTTGTCCATCTCCGCCACCGCCCAGCCGAGGGCGTTGGCCGCCTTCTTGGGGTCGGTGATGATCGGCGTCAGCAGGTGCGGGATGTCGGCGTAGACCCCGAGCTCGACGAACTTCGGGTCGACGAAGATGAACCGCACCTGGTCCGGCCGCGCCTTGAACAGGATCGACATGATCATGGCGTTGATGCCGACCGACTTGCCCGAGCCGGTGAAACCGCCGATGAGGAGGTGGGGCATGCGCGCCAGGTCGGCGTAGAAGGGCTTGCCGCGGATGTCGACGCCGAGCGCGAGGGTGAGCAGCGAGCTGGCCCGCTCGAACTCCTGCGCCTCGAGCAGCGGCCGCAGGCGGATCACCTCCGGGCTGGGCGTCGGCACCTCGATGCCGACCGTCGCCCGACCGGGGATGCGCTCGATCCGCACCGACTCGACCTTGAGCGCCAGCGCCAGGTCCTCGGCCAGGTTCTGCACGGCCGAGATCTTGACCCCCGAGTCGAGGCGGAACTCGTAGGTGGTGATGACCGGGCCGGTGCGGATGTTGACCACCTCGCCCCGCACCCGGAACTCCTGGCACTTGGCGGTGATCAGCTTCGAGATCTCGATCAGGGCCGAGCTGTCCCGCGCCGGCGCCTCCTCGGGCGGGTCGAGAAAGGCGAGCTTGGGGACGTCGTAGTCCTCGAGG
>CAYTJW010000961.1:0-2502 GCA_964438135.1 uncultured Thermoanaerobaculia bacterium | reverse complement strand
CGGCCGGCCAGCCGGGCGGCGGTGCGGCTCCTCGAGCGGGAGCTGCGGCGGGCCGCCGCCGGCGCGGTCGGTGGCGGGCGGCGGATGCGGTAACATGGTCCGAGGACGGGCGACGATGACGCGATGGCGGGTTGTAGGGTTGGTGGCGGCGCTGGCGGTCGGCGCGCCGGTGCACGCCGCGGAGGTGGTGCGCCTGCGGGTCGCGGACACCATCCAGTCGGTGTCGCAGCGTTTCGTCGAGCGCGGCCTCGAGACGGCCGCCGAGCGCGACGCGGCGCTGGTGGTGATCGAGCTCGACACCCCCGGCGGGCTGGTCGACAACGCCCGCGAGCTGACCAAGGCGATCACCGGCTCGCACGCGCCGGTGGTGGTCTACGTCACGCCGGCCGGGGCGCGCGCCGCGTCGGCGGGCTTCTTCCTGCTGATCTCGGCCGACGTCGCGGCGATGGCCCCCGGCACCAACACCGGCGCCGCCCACCCGGTCCTGCTGCCCATGCTCGGCGGCAAGGAGGGGGAGCAGAACGAGATCCTCATGGACAAGGCGACCTCGGACCTGACGGCGATGGTGCGCGGCATCGCCGAGCACCGCGGCCGCAACGTCGAGTCGGCGGTCAAGGCGGTCACCGAGAGCCTGTCGTTCACCGCCGAGGAGGCGCTGGCGCAGGACCTGGTCGACCACGTCGCCGGCACCCTCGAGCAGCTCCTCGACACCCTCGACGGGACCGAGGTCAGTCGCTTCGACGGCAGCCGCCACCTGCTGACCCTCAGCCCCCGCACCGTCACCACCCTCGAGCCGACCACGACCGAGAAGCTGCAGTCGCTGCTCGCCAACCCGGTGGTGGTGCTGCTGCTGTTCGCGGCGGCCGCGCTCGGCATCTACGTCGAGTTCACCCACCCGGGGGCGATCCTGCCCGGGGTGGTGGGCGTGGTCGCGCTGCTGCTGTTCCTCTACTCGACCTCCGTCCTGCCCGTGAACTGGCTCGGCGTCGCCCTGATCGTGGTGGCGCTGGTGTTGTTCATCCTCGAGGTGAAGGTGACCAGCTACGGCCTGCTGACCATCGGCGGCATCGCCTGCTTCGTCGCCGGAGCGCTGATGCTGTTCGACACCCCCATCCCGGACATGCGGCTGCACCTGTCGGTGGTGCTGCCCACGGCGGCCTTCGTGGCGGCGGTGATGATCTTCCTCCTCTCCCGGGTGCTCAGGGCCCACCAGCGCCGGCCGACCACGGGCGAGGAGGGGCTGGTCGGCGAGGTCGGCCGCGCCCTGTCCGACCTCGGCGCCGGCGCCGAGGGCAAGGTCAAGGTGCACGGCGAGTGGTGGAACGCCCGGGCGCGGGGCGGGCCGATCGCGGCCGGCTCGAGCGTGCGGGTGGTCGCGGTGAGCGGCTCTCTACTCGAGGTGGAGGCCGTCGGAGCGCAGGAAGGGAGCGTGACATGAGAGCCGTTCTGGAGCTGCTCGGCCCGGGCATCACCCTGGCGTTCGTCTTCTTCGTCTTCCTGGTCTTCAAGTGGATCAACATCCTCGACGAGTACGAGCGGGGCGTCATCTTCCGGCTCGGCCGGGTGCTGCCGCAGGCCAAGGGGCCGGGCTTCGTGTTCGTCTTCTGGCCCATCGACCGGATGGTCAAGATGACCCTGCGGACGGTGGTCCACGACATCCCGCCGCAGGACGTCATCACCCGCGACAACGTCTCGGTCAAGGTCAACGCGGTGGTCTACTTCCGGGTCATGAACCCGGTCCGGGCGGTGGTCGAGGTGGAGAACTACCTGTACGCCACCTCGCAGCTCGCCCAGACCACGCTGCGCTCGGTCCTGGGCGAGGTCGAGCTCGACGACCTCCTGACCGATCGCGAGCGGCTCAACGTCCGCCTGCAGACGATCATCGACGAGCACTCCGACCCGTGGGGGGTGAAGGTGTCGATGGTCGAGGTCAAGCACGTCGACCTGCCGCCCGACATGCAGCGGGCGATGGCCAAGCAGGCCGAGGCGGAGCGCGAGAAGCGAGCCAAGCTGATCCACGCCGAGGGCGAGCTGAACGCCTCGCAGAAGCTGTTCGAGGCGGCCCAGGTGATGTCGGCGAACCCGATCGCGATCCAGCTCCGCTACCTGCAGACCCTGACCGAGATCTCGACCGAGAACGCCTCGACCATCGTCTTCCCGGTGCCGATGAAGATGCTCGAGCACTTCATGGGCGGCGACAAGTAGGCCGCGCCACCGGCCGGGTCAGCGATGGCCGACACCTACTACCAGATCGAGCTCAGCCCGCGGGCGTTGACCGTGCTGGTGGTGGTCCTCGCCCTGCTCATGGTGGTCGCCTTCGCCTTCGGCTACGGGGCCGCCTGGTCGGTGCTCGGTGCCCGGGCGGAGACGGTGCGGCGGCCCCTGCTCCTGCCGACCGCGGTGCCCACCTCGGCGCCGACCGCGGTGCCCACACCGCCGCCGCTGGTGGCGGCGCCGAGCGCTGCGGTCGAGCTGCCGACCGAGCCGGCGGCGCTGCCGACC
>CAYTJW010000960.1:0-2502 GCA_964438135.1 uncultured Thermoanaerobaculia bacterium | reverse complement strand
GGCCGTCTCCAGCCAGAGCGCGGCCGCAGCGGCGACGTGGCCGGCCGCGGCCAGGGCTCGTCCCCGCCGGTAGGCGGCGGCCACCGCCTCGGGCATGACCGGGACCACCCGCACGCGCCAGTCGCCGTCCTGCAGGGTGAAGGACACCGCCGTGCCGCCGCGCTCGCCGGTGACGACAACCGGGCCGCGCGGCGCCTCCTCGACCTCGACCCGGCTCCAGTCGAAGCCGGTGCGGATCGCGCCGCCGGTGGTTTCCGGCTCGGTCGCCGGGACGCTGTGGCGCCGCCAGCGACGCAGGGTGTCGCCCGGCCGGACCCCGGCCCGGGCGCAGGCCGACGAGGGGTGGAGGTGCTCGACGACAACGCCGCCAGGGGCGGGAACCGGCACCTCCTCGGCTGGCGTCGTTGCCGCCAAGGTCGAGAGGAGAACGACGACCGCCCCGCCGGCGGCTGCCAGACTGGAACCCACGGCTGCCCCCACTGGCTGGCCGAGGCTGACCTCGCCCGGACCGGATCGTAGCCGGGTTCGCGTCTGCGGTCGAGGCCGTGCCGGCGGTCGGGGGACCGGTGGAGGGAAGCCCACTTCACGGGCGCGGGGAGCCCGGCCGGGGGCTCGACCGGGCTCCCCGTCGTGGCGTCGCCGCTCACCGCATCGGCACCGTCCAGGCGCCGGTCGTGCCGTCCTCGAAGCCGTCGGCGAACAGCGGCCAGCCCGAGGCGTCCCGGACCACGATGCTCCGCACCGCGATCCCCTCGCTGCCGCCGTCGGTGTTGGCGACGAGGGTCAGGATCAGCGTGTCGCCGTCGGGCACCGGGACGCAGAAGGTCCGCAGGTCGTTGGTCAGCGGCAGGCCGCGGACCACCGCCGGGTCGTCCAGGACGACCACGGTCCCGCTGGCCATGGTGTAGGTCTGGTTGCCGCCCTCGTCGACCGCGAACGGGAAGGCGTCGGCGGTGACCGGCACCCCGTCGACCTGGATCTCCCAGCGGACGAGGTCGGCGCCGGCCTCGAAGTCGCCCATGGCGGCCATGTCGAGGCACAGCTCGGCGGCGACTCCGCCGGAGATGTCGAAGGTCCAGGCGGCGCTCACGTCGGCCCCGGCGGTGTCGGGGTTGTCGACGTCGCAGATGCCGAAGAGCTCGTCGAGGTCGGCGTGCGACGCGACGATGCCGAGGCTGTCCGACGGCACCCCGTTGAGGGTGTCGTCGACCAGGGTGGGGGGGATGTACGGGGTGACGCCGACCGCCATCTTGCCGAAGGCGTCCTCCGGCGACGTGAAGACCGGCGCGAAGTTGGTGAAGTCGACCAGGTTGTGCGAGGTCGAGCCGACCATGTCCCAGGCCAGGTCCGCGCCCTCGGCGCAGGGCAGCAGGGACACGAGGCCGACGGCCAGCGTGCAGAGGCTGCGGTGCATGGATTCCTCCTCGTGGGTGTCGGGCTGCGACACCGGCCAGCGCGGGCGGGATGGGGCGAGCATACCACGGGCGGCGCTGCCGAAGGCGGGGGTTTGACGGGTCTTTCACGTGGCGCAGGGGACGGCCGGGCGGGCATGAACGGCCGCGGCCGGCGGTTGTGACCAGTCGAGGAGGTGGGGACGATGAGCCAGGCCCGGCGACTGACGGCGGTGATGACCAGGCGGGCGACGGTGGAGGGGGCGGGGGTGCGCCTGCAGCGGGTGTTCGGCGCGGCCGACCCGCGTCTCGACCCGTTCCTGCTCCTCGACGACTTCGGCTCCGACGACCCGGAGGACTACCTGGCCGGTTTCCCGTGGCACCCCCACCGCGGCATCGAGACCGTCACCTACATGCTCTCGGGCGAGGTCGAGCACCAGGACAGCCTCGGCAACCGGGGCGTCATCCGGCCCGGCGACGTGCAGTGGATGACGGCCGGGGCGGGCATCGTCCACCAGGAGATGCCGCAACGGGCGGAGGGTCGTCTGCGCGGCCTGCAGCTGTGGGTCAACCTGCCCGCGGCGAGCAAGATGACGGCACCGCGCTACCGCGAGGTGCCGGCCGCGACCATCCCCGAGGTGACGGTCTCGCCCGGGGTACGGGTCAAGGTCGTCGCCGGGGAGCTGGCCGGGGTGCGCGGCCCGGTGGCGGGGGTGGTGGCCGAGCCCGAGCTGCTCGACCTGACCCTCGCCCCCGGGGCCGGGATCGAGCACGAGACCCCGCCCGGGCACACCGTGCTCGCCTACGTCGTCGACGGGTTCGGCTGGCTCGACCCTGACCGCCGCACCACGGTCGCGGCCGGCCAGCTGGCGGTCCTCGAGCACGGCGAGAGCGTCGTCGCCACGGCCGCGGACACGCCGTTCCGCATCCTGCTCGTGGCCGGCCGGCCGCTGCGGGAGCCGGTCGCCTGGCGCGGCCCGATCGTGATGAGCAGCGAGGCGGAGCTGGACCTCGCGTTCCGCCAGCTCGCCGACGGGACCTTCCTGCAGGGCTAGGGCTGCCCGGGGCCCACAAGTAGGACTGGACAAGTTGACCGGGCCCCGTTACCGTG
>CAYTJW010000959.1:0-2506 GCA_964438135.1 uncultured Thermoanaerobaculia bacterium | reverse complement strand
GGCGGCGTCGCGCGGGCGGCGCTGGCGGCGCTGGTGTGCGGCGCCGGCTTCATGGCCGCCTGCGCCGTGACCCTGGTCGGCGCCCCCGGCCTGCTCGCCGCCTCCTTCACGACCGCGCCCGAGGTGCGGCGGCTGGCGGCGGCGCTGATCCCGGTGGCCGGCTTCTTCCAGGTCTTCGACGGCCTGCAGGTGGTGTCGGCCGGCATCCTGCGCGGCCTCGGCGACACCCGCGTGCCGGCGGTCGTCAACCTGCTCGGCTACTGGCTGGCCGGCCTGCCGGTGAGCCTGCTGCTCGGCTTCCGGCTCTCACTCGGGGCGGTCGGGCTGTGGTGGGGCCTGGTGGTGGCCCTCGGCGCGGTCGCGGCGCTGCTGCTGGTGCGGGTGTCGGGACGTCTGCGCGGCCCGATCGGGCGCCTGGTCATCGACGAGACGCCCGCGGCGGGGTGAACGTCCTCACTCGTAGCGGAGGGCCTCGATCGGGTCGAGCCGGGAGGCCTTGCGGGCCGGGTAGAAGCCGAAGAAGATGCCGATCGCGGCCGAGAAGCAGAAGGCGAGGACGATCGCGTCGGGGCGGATCACCACCGCCCAGCCGGCGAAGTGGGCGATCAGGCGCGACGCCGCCACGCCCAGGCCGATGCCGACGCCGCCGCCGACCACGGCCAGGATCACCGCCTCGAGCAGGAACTGGAGCAGGATGTGGCGGCCCTTGGCGCCGACCGCGCGGCGGATGCCGATCTCGCGGGTGCGCTCGGTGACCGACACCAGCATGATGTTCATGATGCCGATGCCGCCGACCAAGAGCGAGATCGCCGCCACCGAGCCGAGCAGCGCCGACATGGTGCCGGTGGCGGCCGCGGCGCGCTGGGCGATCTCCTCCTGCGAGCGCATCATGAAGTCGTCGTCCTGGTCCCGACCGAGGCGGTGGCGCTGGCGCAGCAGGCCTTTGATCTCGGCCTGGGCCTGGTCGACCAGGTCCGGGGCGGCGGCGGCGACGTAGATGATGTTGAGCCGGGAGGCGCCCATCAGCCGCTTCATGACGGTCGTGTAGGGGGCGAGCACGGTGTCGTCCTGGTCGGAGCCCATGACGCTGCCGCCCTTCCGCTCGAGCACGCCCGAGACCCGGAACGGCACGTTCTTGATCCGCACCACGCTGCCGACCGCTCCCCCTTGCGGGAACAGGTTGTCCGCCACCGTCCGGCCGAGGACGCAGACCTTGGCCCCGCCCCGTACCTCGGCCTCGGTGAAGAGCTCGCCGAGCTCGACGTTCCAGGCGCGGATGAAGACCCAGTCGGTGTCCACCCCCTGGATGTTGGTGCCCCAGTTCATGCCCCCGGCCACGACCTGGGCGTTGGTGCGCATGCCCGCCGAGACGTAGGCCACCGACGGGCACTCGCGGCGGATGGCGTCGGCGTCGTCCTCGGTCAGGGTCGAGGTGGCGCCGTGGAAGCGGGCCCCGGACTGGGTCACCGAGCCCGGGAAGACCATGATGAAGTTGGTGCCCATGGCGCCGATGTTGTCCTGCACCGACTTGGTCGCGCCCGAGGCCACCGCCACCATGGCGATGACGCAGGCCACGCCGATGACGATGCCGAGCATGGTCAGCGACGAGCGCATGGGGTTGCGGAGGATGGCCTTGAGGCCGACCCGGGCGATGGTGGCGAAGCGCAGGATGCCGATCCTCATGCCGACCTCACGACCGCGGGCCGACCCGGCGGTCCTCGACCACCCGCCCGTCCCGGAGCAGCACCCGCCGCTGGGCGAACTCGGCGATGTCCTGCTCGTGGGTGATGAGCACGATCGTCTTGCCGGCGCGGTGGAGCTCGGCGAAGACCGCCATCACCTCGTGCGAGGTGGCGCTGTCCAGGTTGCCGGTGGGCTCGTCGGCGAGCACCAGGGGCGGGTCGGACACCAGCGAGCGGGCGATCGCCACCCGCTGCTGCTGGCCGCCCGAGAGCTGCGACGGGTGGTGGCGCTCGCGCCCCTCGAGGCCGACGCGGCGCAGGGCGGCGAGCGCCCGCAGCCGCCGTTCCCGGCTGCCCACGCCCTCGTCGCCGTAGATCAGCGGCAGCTCGACGTTCTCCAGGGCCGAGGTGCGGGCGAGCAGGTTGAAGCTCTGGAAGACGAAGCCGATGCGGTGGTTGCGGATCTCGGACTGGGCGTTGGCGCCGAGCGTCGAGACGTCGACCCCGCCCAGGCGGTAGGTGCCGGAGGTGGGCCGGTCGAGGCAGCCGAGGATGTGCATGAGGGTGCTCTTGCCAGAGCCGGAAGCGCCCATCACGGCGACGAACTCGCCCGCCTCGATCGAGAGGTCGACCCCGGCCAGGGCGCGCACCTCGACCTCGCCCATGCGGTAGACGCGCACCACCTGCTCGAGCTCGACCAGGGCCATTGCCAGCCCCTAGAAGCCGCGCATGCCGAAGGCGCGGCCGCCGCCCTCGGGCGCCTTGACCGTGGTCGCGCCGACCACGACCAGGTCGCCCTCGCGCAGGTCGCCGCCAGTGACGGC
>CAYTJW010000958.1:0-2511 GCA_964438135.1 uncultured Thermoanaerobaculia bacterium | reverse complement strand
TCCGCGTTGCGGCCGGCCGGGCCCGGCCTGCTACCATCGGCCGGTGCTCGCCGCCGGCGCCAGGCTCTACCGCCTCCTGACCCGCCTCAACGCCCGGCTGTGGCCGCGTCACCTCTTCTACCCGCCGGAGTGGGTGGTGCTCGGCCTCAACACGGTCTGCAACCTCCGCTGTCGCATGTGCGACGTGGGCACCGGCCACCGGGGCAGCAACTTCTCCGCCCACACCGCCGGCGACGGGGTCACCAGCATGCCCGCGGAGCGCCTGGCGCGGGTGGTCGCCCAGGTCTCGGCCTGCTTCCCCCGGGCCCGGCTCGGCTACGCCTTCGCCGAGCCGACCCTCCACCCGGGCCTGGTCGAGTCGGTCGCCCACGCCCGCCGCCTCGGCCTCCGCACCTCCCTCACCAGCAACGGCCTGCGCCTGCCCGAGCTGGCCGAACCGCTGGCCGCGGCCGGTCTCGCGGAGCTGGCGCTCTCTCTCGACGGGCCGCCCGCCACCCACAACCTGATCCGCGGCCACGGCCGCTCCTACCAACGCGCACTGGAGGGGGTAACGAGGCTCCTCGCCTCTCCCGCCGGCAGGACCGAGGTGTCGGTCTACTGCACCGTCACCCCGTGGAACCAGGGCCAGCTGCGCGCCTTCATCGACGGCCTGTCCGGCCTGCCGCTGCGCCGCGTCGGTTTCCTCCACCTCAACTTCACCACGCCCGAGGTCGCGGCCCGCCACACCGCACTCTGGCCGGCGTACCCGGCGAGCGAGTCGAACCTCGCCGGGGTCGACCTCGACGACCTCGATCTCGACCGGCTGGCGCGCGAGGTGGAGGCAGTCCGCGACGCCCGCGCGCCGTTCCCGGTCACCTTCTCCCCCGAGCTCTCCGGCCGCGACCGGCTCGAGGTCTACTACCGCCAGCCCGACCGCCTGATCGGGCGGCGCTGCAACGACGCGAGCCGCACCCTGATGGTGCGGGCCGACGGCGTCGCCATCCCGGCCCACAGCCGGTGCTACCGGGTCGAGGCCGGCAGCGTCGACCACCGCTCGCTGGCGGCGCTGTGGAACGCGCCGCGGCTCGCCGCCTTCCGCCGCGACCTGAGCCGGGCCGGCGGCCTCATGCCGGCGTGCGCCCGGTGCTGCAGCGCACTCTGACCCCGGCTCAGAAACCGGCGGTCTCCGGGCGGCGGTAGCGGAGCAGGCGCTGGAGCAGGGCGAGCTCGAGCGGCAGAGCGCAGAGGTCGAGCCGGTAGCGCCAGGCCGACGCCAGCCGGAGCAGGCCGCGGGCGCCGCGGCCGAGGTGGGGCAGGGTCGTGGTGGGGTAGTAGGCGTTGAGGACCCGCTCGAAGTCGCGCACCCGGCCGCGCAGCGACCGGTCGAGCCAGGGGAGGGCGCGGCCGCGGCGCTCGGCGAGGTCGCGCCAGGCAGGTGAGAGCCACTCGTCGAGGGTGGCGGGGAACGCGAAGCCGGCGGCCAACGCCTCCTGGTACAGCGCCCCCGCGTGCGGCACCGGCGTGTAGAGGTAGAGGATCACCTCGGTGGCCGGGTTGGCGCGCTTGACCCGCCGCACCAGCTCGAGGGTGGCGGCCGCGTCCGCCTCGGGGTCGGGCGGGTTGCCGAGCACGAACGACAGCTCCGGCACCACCGCGTGCTCGCCCATCCGCCGCACCAGCTCGACCGTCGCCTCGGCCGACACCGCGCCGCCCTTGTCCATCCGCGCCAGGGTCTCACTCGAGCCCGACTCGGCGCCGGCGAAGACCATGCGCAGCCCGCTCGCGGCCAGCGCGCGCCAGGTCGCGTCGGCGAAGGCGAGCAGCGAGTCGACCCGGCCCTCGGCCCACCACGCCACGCCCAGCCGCTCGAGCCGGCCGGCGACCTCGGCCACCCGCGCCTCGCCGACGAAGAAGTTGTTGTCGCACAGCTCGACCGCGTCCACGCCCCAGCGGTCGCGCAGGCCGCGCACGGTCCGCTCGACCCGCTCCGCCGGCTGCGCCAGCCAGCAGCCCGAGGCCATGCCGACCACGGCGCAGAAGCCGCAGCGGTGGGGGCAGCCGTAGGAGGTGTGGGCGCCGACGGTGCGACCTCCGAGGAACGTCGGCCGCAGGTAGCGCGCCACCTCGACCCGGTCGAGGTTCCACTCCGGCATCAGGCCCGGGTGCGGCAGCGGCGGCAGCGGGGCGGAGCGCGGCTCCGGGCCCTCGCGCCAGGCCAGGCCGGGGACCTCGGCCGGCGAGCCATCCCCCTCGAGGAGCTCGAGCAAGGCGACGAACGGCGCCTCGCCGTGGCCGCGCACCACCCAGTCGACCGCCTCGTCGCCGAGGCAGGCCTGCCAGTGCTGGCTCGGGAAGTAGCCGCCCCACACCACGACCAGGCGCGGGAAACGGCGGCGCAGGGCGCGGGTGAGCGGCGTGGCGTCGGCGAGCTGCGGCCCGGGCATGACCGTCACCCCCAGCACCGCCCCGTCGCCCGCCGCCGCGACCGCCGCCGCGACCGCTGCGAGCGGGTCGTCCTCGAGGTTGCCGTCC
>CAYTJW010000957.1:0-2533 GCA_964438135.1 uncultured Thermoanaerobaculia bacterium | reverse complement strand
CCGGCGCCGGCGTGGCCGCCGCCAACCTGAGCGCGAGCGGCGGCGCCGACCTGGTGCTCGACGGGTCCGCGCAGGGGCAGGCCGACGCCCGGCTGTCCCAGTCCGGCCTCGACCGGCCGGCGGCGACCGACCAGGTCTTCGCGGTTCGGAACTCCGGCGCCGGCTCGATCACCCTCCAGGTCGACGGCGCCATCACCGGCGACGGGGCGGGGGTCACCAACGTCGACGCGGCGGCCCTGGGCGGGGTCGCCGCGGCCGCCTTCGCGACCGAGGCCGAGCTGGCCGCGGCCCCCGGGCCGGCGGTGCACTGGGGCAACCTCAGCAACGTCCCCGCAGGGTTCGCGGACGGCGTCGACGACGGCACAATCTACACTGCTGGCGACGGGCTCGCTCTGTCCGGGAACGACTTCTCGGTCGGCGCGGGCAACGGTGTCGCGGTGGGGACGGACGACGTGGCGCTGGGGCCGCTGACCGCGGACTGGGGCCAGACCGGGCCGTTCGACGTGGTCCTCGCCAACGCCGCGAGCGAGCTCTCGATCCTGGAGTCCGCCGGCGCGACCTACTTCGGCATCCTCGACGTCGGCGACCTCGCCGCCAACCAGACCTACACCTTCACCACCGGCGGCACGGTCTGGACATCGGGCAACGACGGCACGGGGTCGACCCTCGACGCCGACCTGCTCGACGGGCAGGAGGCCACCGCGTTCGCGGCCACCGCCCACCAGCACTCGGGCGCGGACATCACCAGCGGCACCGTGGCCGAGCCACGCGTCGACGCCGCGATCGCGCGCGACGCGGAGGTCTTCTCGATCGTCACCGCTGCGGACGGCGCGGGCTCGGGGCTCGACGCGGATTACCTCGACGGCAGCCACGCCAGCGCCTTCTCCCTCTCCGCTCACACCCACTGGGGCCAGACCTGGACCGGCACCGGCACCGGGCTGACCCTGTCAGGCGGCACGGTCGGGCTTCAGGCCAGCGGTTCCAACTACGGCGTTGACGGCTCCAGCGCCTCGACCGCCGGTTACGGCGGGCGTTTCATGGCCAGTGCCACCAGCGGCACCACCTACGGCGTCTACGGCTCGAGCGCCTCGACCGCCGGCTACGGCGGGTACTTCGTGTCCGACGCCGAGACCGGCACCGCGGCCAAGGCCGGGGTCTACGGCAGGGACGACTCGAACACCGGCTTCGGCGTGGCCGGCCACAACTACTGGGGCGGCGTCGGCGTCGGCGCCTGGAGCTACTCGGGCGACCTGATCCGTGCCTACTCCGGCGACTGGCCGGGGGGCACGCTGCAGTACTACGTCACGGCCAACGGCAGCGTGTACGCCAACACCGGTTTCTACACCTTCAAGCGCCTCACCGGCCCGGAGGGCACGGAGGAGGTCCGCGCCCTCTACGCCCCGCAGAGCCCCGAGCCGTGGGCCGAGGACGCCGGCGGCGGCCAGCTCGCGAACGGCGAGGCGACCGTGACCATCGAGCCGGTCTTCGCCCAGACCGTGGACCTCGCGGCCGGGTACCGTGTCTTCCTCACCCCGCTCGGCGACTGCCCGCTCTACGTGGCCGAGAAGGGCGCCACGTCCTTCACCGTCAAGGCCATGGGCGGGCAGCAGTGCTCCATCGCCTTCGACTACCGCCTCCTGGCCCGGCCGCGCGGCGAGACCGGCAAGCGCATGGAGGTGCTCGAGGTCGACCTCGGAACGCCGACCGAGAAGGCGGAGGAGTAGCCGCGGGCGGATGAGCCGGGGACCGGGCTGGCCACGGGCGGCCGGCCCGGCTGCGGAATAGCCCCGGGCGACGAGCGGTTGACCGGCGCGGGCCGACCGGCCACACTACCGCCTCGACCGAACGAAAGGACACCAGACATGGCCACCGTCACGCTCAAGGGCAACCCGATCCACACCAACGGCGACCTGCCGGCCGTCGGCAGCGCCGCCCCGGCATTCACCCTGGTCGGCGGCGACCTGTCGGAGGTCACACTGGCGACCTTCGCCGGCCGGCGCAAGGTGCTCAACGTCGTCCCCAGCCTCGACACCCCGGTCTGCGCCCTCCAGACCCGCCGCTTCAACCAGGAGGCGGGCTCCTTGCCGGGCACCGTGGTCCTGGTCGCGTCCGCCGACCTGCCCTTCGCCCAGAAGCGCTTCTGCGTCGCCGAGGGGCTGGACAACGTCGTCACCGCCTCGATGATGCGCGACAAGAGCTTCGCCACCGACTACGGCGTGCTGATCACGGACGGGCCGCTGGCCGGCCTCGCCGCGCGGGCGGTGCTGGTGCTCGACGAGCACGACCGGGTGGTCTACCACGAGCTCGTGCCCGAGATCACCCAGGAGCCGGACTACGCCGCCGCCCTGGCGGCCCTGCGGTAGACCCCCGCTGCCGAGACGCTCGAGCGGGCGTATGATCTGGGGCCGGGAGGCCCGACCCATGCGCCCGCTCTCGCCGCTCGTCCTCGCCCTATCCCTGCTCCTGGCCGCCGCCGCCTGCGCCGCACCCGTCGACCCCCGCACGGCGACCGCGGTCGCCGCCGCCCAGGCCC
>CAYTJW010000956.1:0-2534 GCA_964438135.1 uncultured Thermoanaerobaculia bacterium | reverse complement strand
AGCGCCGCGGCCACCGGCGCCAGCCGCGGCTCCAGCGCCGGCAGCCAGGCCAGCGCCGCCAGCAGCGCGGTCTGACCCCAGCCCAGCACGAGCGGCACGGTGGGTCGCATGCGCCGATGGTAGCGCGACGGGCACGGGGCGTCCACGGGCATCGGGTGCGGGTACGGGTACGGCAGGGAGACCCGTGCCTCGACCGGGTGAGCGGGGACGGCTACACTCCTGTGGCGAACGGAGGCGAGCATGGAGCCCGACCTGTACGGCCTCGACGAGCTGCTGACCGACGACGAGCGGATGGTGCGCGACACGGTGCGGAGCTGGGTCGAGCGACGGGTCATGCCGCACATCGAGGGCTGGGCCTGGGAGTGCGCCTTCCCGCGCGAGCTGGTGCCGGAGATGGGCCAGCTCGGCCTGCTCGGCGCGCCGTTCGCCGACTTCGGCCTGCCCGGGCTGGGCGCGGTCGCCTACGGCCTGCTCAACCAAGAGCTGGAGCGGGGCGACTCGGCGCTGCGCTCCTTCGCCTCGGTGCAGACCGCGCTGGTCATGTACCCGATCCTGACCTTCGGCAGCCCGGAGCAGAAGGAGCGCTGGATCCCGCGCCTGGCCGCGGGCCAGGCCATCGGCTGCTTCGGCCTGACCGAGCCCGACTTCGGCTCCAACCCGGCCGGCATGCGGACCCGCGCCGAGCGGACCGCGGCCGGCTGGCTCCTGAACGGGGAGAAGGCCTGGATCACCAACGGCTCGATCGCCGACGTGGCCGTGGTCTGGGCCCGCTCGCCCGAGGGCGTGCGCGGCTTCCTGGTCGAGCGGGGCGCGCCGGGCTTCTCCACCGTCGAGCACCGCGGCAAGTACTCGCTGCGCGCCTCGGTCACGTCGCAGCTCGTCCTGGCCGACTGCGAGCTGCCCGAGGCCGCCGTCCTGCCCGGCGCCTCCGGCCTCAAGGCCGCCCTCGCCTGCCTGACCCAGGCCCGCTACGGCATCGCCTGGGGCGCCCTCGGCTCGGCGATGGCGACCTTCTCCGCCGCCCTCGACTACGCCCGCGCGCGGCCCCAGTTCGGGGGCCAGCCCATCGCCGCCCACCAGCTGGTGCAGGAGAAGCTGGCCTTCATGTACTCCGAGATCGTCAAGGGCCAGCTGCTGGTGCTGCAGCTCGCCCGCCTCAAGGACGCGGGCCGGCTCACGCCCGAGGCCGTGTCGGTGGCCAAGCGCAACAACGTCGGGGTGGCGCGCGAGTGCGCCCGGCTGGCGCGCGAGGTGCACGGCGCCAACGGCATCGTCAACGAGTACCCCATCATGCGCCACCTGATGAACATGGAGACGGTGTGGACCTACGAGGGGACCCACGACATCCACACCCTGATCCTGGGCTCGTGGCTGACCGGCATCCCGGCCTTCATGCCGCCGGCAACGGACGGCGGGGCCGGGGCCTGACCGGGTTGCCAGGGCGCCCTCGTGCGGCTGCCGCGGTCCTGGCTGGCGTTGGTGGTGGGGCTCATCGTGGCGGGCGGCGTGGCCGCCGCCCTCCACCGCGACCCCTGGGACCCGGACGAGACCCGCTACCTGGTGGTGGCCGGCGAGCTGGTCGCCCGCCCCGGGCCCCTGCTCCACTTCAACGGCGCCCCCTACACCGACAAGCCGCCGCTCTTCTTCTGGCTGCTGGCGCCGCTGGTGGCGTGGCTCGGGCCCGACTCGGCCCTGGTCGGCATGCTCCCCTCGGCCCTGGCCCTGCTCGGCCTGGCGGTCGCCACCCGCCGCCTGGGGCGGAGCGCGGGTCTCGACCCCGAGACGACCACCGCCGGCGCCGTCATGGCGGTCTCGGGCTTCCTCCCCGCCCTCCTCGCCGCGAGCTGCAGGATGGACCTCCTGCTGGCGCTGTGGTGCGCGCTCGCCCTCGACCGGCTGGTCGCCCTGGCCGCAGCCCCGGACCGCGCCGGGCGGCGGCGCGACCAGCTGCTGCTGTGGCTGTGGGTCGGCCTCGGCGCCCTGACCAAGGGCCCCATCGCCCTGGCCCTGCCCCTCGCCGCCGCCGTCGTCGTCCTGCCCCGCGACCGCCAGCCCCTGAGGCGCATGCTCCTCGGCCCCGGTCCCCTGCTGGGCGTGGCGGTGGTCGCCGCGTGGCTGGTGCCGGCCGCCCTCGCCGGCGGCGGACCGTGGCTCGACCGGGTCCTGGTCCACCAGACCGCCGACCGTCTCGTCTCGTCCTTCGCCCACCGCGAGCCCTGGTGGTACCACCTGGCCACCCTCCCCCTGACCCTCCTGCCGTGGTCGCCAGTGGCCGCGGCCGGGGTGGCAGCCACCCTGCGCGGGTGGCGGTCGGCGCCGGTCGGCGCCCTGCTCCTCGCCGCCTACCCGGTCGCCGGCCTGGTCGGGCTGTCCCTGGTCTCGGGCAAGACCCTGCGCTACCCGCTGCCCCTGTTCGCCCCCGCCGCCCTGCTCGCGGCGCGGTGGCTCGCGGCCGCACCCGAGCGCCGCGGCCGGCGCGCCGCGCTGGTGGCAGGGGCTGGCGCGACGGCCGTGGTCGGTGTCGCCGTCGGCGT
>CAYTJW010000955.1:0-2535 GCA_964438135.1 uncultured Thermoanaerobaculia bacterium | reverse complement strand
CCTCGACCGCCTGCCGGCGGCCGCGGGCGGCTCCGAGCCGACCCCGAGCCGCGCCCTGCGCGCCCTGCTCGAGCAGGCGCACGCGCTGGCGCCGCAGTTCCAGGACCAGTACGTGTCGGTCGAGCACCTGCTGCTGGCGACCGCCGGCACCGACTCCGGCGCGGCCCGGGTGCTGGCCCGCCACGGCGTGAGCCGCGACACCCTGCTCAAGGCCGTCCAGAACCTGCGCGGCACGCACCGGGTGACCGACTCCAGCGCGGAGGACCGGTACGAGGCCCTCAAGAGCTTCGGCCGCGACCTGACCGAGCTGGCGGCGGCCGGCAAGCTCGACCCGGTGATCGGCCGCAACGACGAGATCCGGCGGGTGATGCAGATCCTCACCCGGCGGACCAAGAACAACCCGGTCCTGATCGGCGACCCCGGGGTGGGCAAGACCGCCATCGCCGAGGGGCTGGCGCAGCGCATCGCCGCGGGCGACGTGCCCGAGATCCTGAAGCGCCGCCGGATCGTGTCCCTCGACCTCGGCGCCCTCATCGCCGGCACCAAGTTCCGGGGCGAGTTCGAGGACCGCCTCAAGGCGGTGATCGCAGAGGTGGTGGCCTCCGCGGGCGAGGTGATCCTGTTCGTCGACGAGCTCCACACCTTGGTCGGCGCCGGCGCCGCCGAGGGGGCGGTCGACGCCGCCAACCTGCTCAAGCCGGCCCTGGCCCGGGGCGAGCTGCGCTGCATCGGCGCCACCACCATCTCGGAGTACCGCAAGCACATCGAGAAGGACGCCGCCCTCGAGCGCCGCTTCCAGCCGCTGCTGGTGGGCGAGCCGTCGGTCGAGGAGACCATCGCCATCCTGCGCGGCCTCAAGGAGAAGTACGAGGTCCACCACGGCGTGCGCATCACCGACTCGAGCCTGGTGGCGGCCGCGACCCTGTCGCAGCGCTACATCTCCGACCGCTTCCTGCCCGACAAGGCGATCGACCTGGTCGACGAGGCCGCCTCGCGCCTCAGGATCGAGATCGACTCCCTGCCGACCGAGATCGACCAGCTCGAGCGGCGCGCGCTGCAGCTCGAGATCGAGCGCCGCGCCCTGGCCAAGGAGCAGGACCGCGCCTCGCAGGAGCGGCTGGCGGCGATCGAGGCGGAGCTGGCCGGGCTCAAGGAGCGGGTCGACGGCATGAAGGCCAGCTGGCAGCGGGAGAAGGAGCTGATCGGCCGCCTGCGGGCGATCAAGGAGGAGATGGAGACGACCCGCGAGGCGGCCGAGCGGGCGCAGCGGGACGGCGACCTGGAGCGCGCCGCCGAGCTGCGCTACGGCGTCCTGGTCGGCCTCGAGCGCCGGCTCGAGGAGGCCACCGCCGCCCTCAAGAGCCACCAGCAGGAGCACGGCTCGATCCTGGCCGAGGAGGTGGGGGAGGGGGACATCGCCGCCACCGTGTCGCGCTGGACCGGCATCCCGGTGACCCGTCTGCTCGAGGGGGAGAAGGCCCGCCTGCTCCAGCTCGAGGAACGGCTGCGGGGCCGGGTGGTGGGGCAGGACGAGGCGCTGACCGCGGTCTCGACCGCGGTGCGGCGGGCGCGGGCCGGCCTCAAGGACCCCAACCGGCCGATCGGCTCGTTCCTGTTCCTGGGGCCGACCGGGGTGGGCAAGACCGAGCTCGCCCGGGCTCTGGCCGAGCAGCTCTTCGACGACGAGCGGGCCATGGTCCGGCTCGACATGTCCGAGTACCAGGAGCGCCACACCGTGGCGCGGATGATCGGCGCCCCGCCCGGCTACGTCGGCTTCGAGGAGGGCGGCCAGCTGACCGAGGCGGTGCGGCGGCGGCCCTACGCCGTGGTCCTCCTCGACGAGGTCGAGAAAGCCCACCCCGAGGTCTTCAACGTCCTCCTGCAGCTGCTCGACGACGGCCGCCTCACCGACGGCAAGGGGCGCACCGTCGACTTCCGCAACACGGTCGTGATCATGACCTCGAACATCGCCTCCGAGGTCATCCAGGAGCTGCCCGAGTCCGAGCGCGAGCGCATGAAGACCCTGGTCTCCGAGCAGCTCCGCCGCCACTTCCGGCCCGAGTTCCTGAACCGGGTCGACGAGGTGCTGGTCTTCCACCGCCTCGACCGGGCGCACATGCGCACCATCGTCCGCCTCCAGCTCGAGCAGCTCCGGCGTCGCCTGGAGGCCGAGCGCCTCGGCCTCGAGGTCGCCGACGCCGCGGTCGAGCTGCTGGCCGAGGAGGGCTACGACCCGGACTTCGGCGCCCGCCCGCTCAAGCGCGCCATCCAGCGCCTCCTCTCGGACCCGCTGGCGAGCCGCATCCTCGCCGGCGAGCTGGCCGACGGCGACACCCTCGCGGTCGACGCGGCAGCCGGGCGGCTGACCTTCTCGAGCCGGCCGGGCGGCGCCGGGGTCAGCGGCCCGTAGCCGCGGCGGCGGCCAGGGCCCGCTCGACCTCGACCCGGTACTGCTCGGCGAGGCGGGCCGAGACCAGGTCGACGGCGTCGAAGTCGAGGGTGGCGACGGTGGCGCCGCCGAGCTCGCGCCAGAGC
>CAYTJW010000954.1:0-2536 GCA_964438135.1 uncultured Thermoanaerobaculia bacterium | reverse complement strand
GGCCGCGAGGGCCTCGGCCCCGGCGCGCAGGCGGTGGGCGACGAGCAGGCGCAGGTACGGCTCGAGCGGGGTGCCGGGGTGTCCGGCCAGGTACGCCTCGGCCGCCTCCGCCTCGGCCAGCGGTCCCTCGCTCATGCCCTCCCACTCGGAGAAGAGGGTGGCGTCGACCGCGTAGTCCGCGGCCCGCGCCGCCGCCCCCTCGCCGGGCAGGCCGCAGGCGAGGCCGCGCTCGAGGCGCTGCCGCTTCTCGACCAGCCAGCGCTCCGGCCCCTCCTCCAGGCCGGCTGTGGACAGGCGGCTCGAGAACGCGGCGACGCAGCGGTTGTAGGCCTCGACCCGCGCCCGCGCCGCGTCGTCGAGGCCGGAAACCGGCACCGCCTGGCCCGCCTCCGCGCCCGTCAGCAGGGACGTCGCCAGGGCGCCGCCGAGACCGCCGGCCGAGCCGACCGCCGCCATCACGACCGTGACCGCCACCGCGACCGCCATGCGCATGCTCCCACCCCCCCGGCGCCGGCCAGTATGACACCGGCGCCGGCCCGGGGTTCCCCTGCCCCGGCCCGGCCGGCCCCGCAGACCAAGAGGCCGGGGTGCGGTCCGCCGCCCCCGGCCTCCCCACCCGGCGGGCCGCCGGCTACTGCAGCTTGAAGGCCACGGTCACGGTGTAGATCACCGCCACCGCCTCGCCGTCGGCCGTGCGGGCCGGGGCGAACCGCCACTGCCGGACCGCCTCGGTCGCCGCCTTCGTCAGACGGGCGTCGGGGTCCTGCACCGGGGTCGTGGCGACGACCGTGCCGGTCGGGTCGATGGTCGCCTCCAGCACGACCACGCCGGTCACGCCCTCGGCCCGCGCCTCCTCCGGGTAGGTCGGGTTGACCCGCTGCTCGACCTTCGGCTCGCTCAGGCCCGACCCTTCCTCCCACCGCACGGGGGCGCCCCCGGCGCCCGCCACCAACCACCCCAGACCCACCACCACCACCACCGCGCTCGCAACCAGGCTCTGCTTCATCTCTCCTCCTTCGTCGTCGACCTCCAGGTCGTCGCTGGTCAGAGGCGTGGGGCGGGACAAACCGTGTACGCCCCTCACCCACCGCTCGCCGCGCCGCCCCTGCCGGAGGTGCCGCCCGCGCCCCCGACACCCGGTGGGGAGCGCCGAGCCACGCTCGCCGCATGCACCCGCTTCCGGTCGACCCCGAGCGCGGCGACTGCCGGCCGTGCTTCCTGTGGCAAAGGGACCTGAGCGTCGACGAGCCGCGCGAGCGGTTGCGCTCCGCCCCGCGGGCCGGTCGGGGCCGCCTCCTCGCGACCCTGCCGCGCGAGGCCGGGGACACCGACGTCTGGCGACTCGTGACCCCGGCCGAGGTGACCAGGGCGCTGCCCGGGATCGCGCGCGGGCTCGGCCGGCGACGCCGGTTCTCAGACCTCCGGATCGGCGGGGGGCGCGAGGATGGGCTGGTCGACGGGCAACCCGGCCCCGATCCTGGAGGGCCTGCTGCACGCCGTCTGCGCGCGCGAGCCGGGCTTCTCCCTCACCGGCGGCGCGGCAGGGGTCACTGCAGCTTGAAGTTGACCGTCACCGCGTAGAGGACCTTGACCGGCTCGCCCGAGGCCGTGCGGGCGGGCTCGAAGCGCCACTGCCGCACCGCCGCCATGGCCGCCTCGGCGAGGAGCGGGTCCGGGCTCGAGATGACCCGCACGTCGGCCGCCCGGCCGTCGAGGTCGACCACCACGTCGAGCACCACCACGCCCTGGGTGCCGGCCGCGCGGGCCGCATCCGGGTAGGCGGGGCGTGCGGTCTGGAGCAGGCGCGGCTCGGACAGCCCCGCCGCCTCGGCCAGCGGCACCGCGTTGGGGCCGCCGCCGGGCGGGTCGGGCTCGACCACCACGAACAGGTACGGCGCGGCCGCGCCGTCCATGCCGCCGACCACGGCCCGGCCGCCGCGCTCGACGTTGACCGTCGAGTCGGCCAGGGTCTTGTCGCCCTGCCGGAACACCACCCGGAAGGTGGCGGTGCGCTGGTCGTAGCCGAGCAGAGTGGCGGACAGGGCGACCTCGGCGCCCTCCGGCCGCGGCAGCTCGAGCGGCTGGTCGAGGCGGGCCTCGCGGTACGCCCCCTGCTCGAGGCGGCGCCGCGGGTCGAGCCGGAACGTCTCCCACAGCCGGTCGAGGGCGGCGTTGAAGGCCAGCCGCCGCTCGACCGCCTCGCGCCGGGCCGCCGGGTCCGCCGGCGCGGCGTCGAGCGGGATGACCGTGCCGGGCACGAGCAGGGTGCCGCTCGAGCCGGTCGGCGAGCCGCTCGGGAAGCCGACCAGGACCGAGAAGCCGGTCATGAGGGCGCCGCTGTCCGCGGCCGGGGCGGGGGCAGCCTGCCCCAGCGCCAGGACGGCTGCCAGCAGGGCCAGTCGCGACGCGTTCATGCTCACCTCCCCGACCCGCCGCCGTTGCCGGGCGCGGCGAAGGTCATGTAGAGCGGGGTCCGCTCGTCGAGCCAGATCAGGACCTGGCCCTCGGCCAGGGGCGGGGCGGCGAGGACCGCGCC
>CAYTJW010000953.1:0-2537 GCA_964438135.1 uncultured Thermoanaerobaculia bacterium | reverse complement strand
CCTCGACCTCCTGGCCGAGGCCGGGCTGGTCCGCCGCCGCGGCCAGACCCGGGAGGCGTTCGCCGCCGGCCACCAGGACGCCCTGCCGGCGCTGGCCGAGCTGACCCGGCTCCACCTCCGGGCCACCCTCGGCGCCAGGGGGCCGGCCGCCGGCCGCGACGACTACCTGCGCCTGGCCGGGGAGACCCGTGCCCAGCTCGGCCGGGCGACGCGCCCCCTGCGTCGCCTGCTCGGCCTGCTCGACCCGACCTCCTGGCTGAGGGTGAGATGAGCGGCGCGACGAGGGGGAGATGGCGACGGGAGGCCGAGCGGTCAGCTGTCAGCTGTCAGCGGTCAGCTCCCCCACCCGCCCGGGCCGGCACGGGCGCGCGATGCGGCCCCGATCTCCCCCTGGCGACGGACCCCGCCAGCCACGATCTCGATTCCCACAGCGTTGCAGACATGGAGAACCTCCCATGACCGAGACTCTCGCCGCCCCCGCCACCGCGCCCGGCCACGCCGACCTGGCCCTGCAGGCCGCCCGCGACGTCTACAGCCGCCTCGACCTGCGCCTCAGGCGCGCGGTCAAGGGCCGCGACGACGTCGTCGAGCTGATCCTGATCGCCATGCTCGCCGACGGCCACGTGCTGCTCGAGGACTACCCCGGCTCGGGCAAGACCACCCTGGCCAAGACCCTCGGCGAGTCGATCATCGACGACCTGCCCGACGACGAGATCCCCCCCTTCCGCCGCATCCAGTTCACCCCCGACCTGCTGCCGTCGGACATCACCGGGGTGCTGGTGTTCGACGCCGACACCTCCAGCTTCACCTTCCGCCGCGGGCCGATCTTCGCCTACGTCGTGCTCGGCGACGAGATCAACCGCACCTCGCCCAAGGTCCAGTCGGCGATGCTCGAGGCCATGGCCGAGAAGCAGGTGACGGTCGACAACGTGTCGTACCGGCTCAACGAGCTCTTCTTCGTCCTCGCCACCCAGAACCCGCAGGACCTGGCCGGCACCTACCCGCTGCCGGTGGCGCAGCTCGACCGCTTCCTGTTCAAGCTGCGGATGGAGTACATCGACCGCCAGTCGGAGCTGGAGGTGCTGGCGACCCGGCTCGAGCGCCTGACGCCGCCCGGCCCCGACCTGCCCGGCGTGGTGCGGGCCGAGGTGCTGGCCGCGCGGCAGGCGATCGAGCGCGGCGTCCACGTCGCCCCGCCGGTGCTCGCCTGCCTGGTCGACATCGCCCGCGCCATCCGCTCGAACCCCCAGGTCGCCCAGGGCATCTCCACCCGCAGCCTGGTCATGGCCGTGCCGGCGCTCAAGGCGCGGGCGCTGGCGCGGGGGCGGGACTTCGTCTCCGGCGAGGACGTCGAGGCGCTCGCGCCGCTGGTCTTCGGCCACCGCCTGAGCCTGGCCGCGGGCGGCGTCGACCCGCACGAGGTGGTCGCCGCCGGCCTCTCCGAGCCGCTCGAGGCGCTCAGCCGCGCCACCCTGCGACGGGGGTAGCGGGGGTGGGACGCCGCGTGCTCCTCGCGCTCCTCCTGGTCCTGGTCGCCGGGCTCGTGCCCCCGGACGCCGCGGCCGAGGAGTACACGCCCACCGCCGAGGAGATGGCCGCCTGGGAGTGCGTCGACGACGACGACCGCTACGTCCGCGGCCGCGAGCTGGCGGAGGAGATCCTGGAGTCGCAACCCGACTCCTTCGTCGCCCTGCTCGTCCTGGCGGTGGTCGCGGACCGCGCCGACTCCAACCTGCCGCGGGCCGCCTACTACGCCCGCCGCGCCCGGGCCGTGCTCGAGCGTTGGGGCGACCCGATCCCGGACGACGGCCCCTGGCGCTGGCACGACCGCGCCCTCCGCCTGCTGATCGAGACCACGGCGCAGATGGACCGCGAGGAGGAGGCGCTCGCGCTGCTCGCCTACCGCGACGCCCGCTACGAGCCCGACCTGGAGGTCGAGTACGGCTGGCCGCTGATGAAGCTCGGCCGGGTCGACGAGGCGCGGGAGCGGATGAGCCGGGTGGTGGCCGGCGACGACGCCGCCGACCGCCGCCACGCCCTCAACACCCTGGCCGCGATCGAGAGCGAGCTCGACCACCCCGAGCTGGCCTTCGAGCTGTTCGTCCGGGCGGTGGACGAGACCCGCGCGGCCGGCGACGAGCCGGGCGCCACCGCCCTGCGCAACACCGGCGCGGCCGCCGCCATGCTGCTCCGCTTCGACGACGCCGAGCGCTACTACCTCGAGGCCGTCGGCTCCTTCAGCCCCGGCACCTACTCCAACCCGTGGGGCGACCTCGCCTGGCTCTACCTCGGCCAGGCGCGCTGGCCGGAGGCGGTGCGGGCGGTCCAGGAGATGCAGGCCTGGGCCCACGCCACCCTGCCCGTGCTCGACCAGCAGAGCTGGGCCGAGCGGCAGACCACGGTCGCCGCCCTGCTGGCCGAGGCCGGGCTCGACGAGGAGGCGCTCCGCCTCGCCCGCACCGTGCTCGCCCGACCGGACCGCCGCGCCGGCACCAGCGGCCACGGCGACCAGGCGCGCGCCGTTGCTCAGCAGCTGC
>CAYTJW010000952.1:0-2539 GCA_964438135.1 uncultured Thermoanaerobaculia bacterium | reverse complement strand
GGCCTCGCTCGCCGGGAGCGCGGCGCCGGCCGGCGACCCGGCCGACCCGGAGCTGGGCCGGGCGCTCGGGGTCCACCGCGCCCTGCGGCAGCTGGTCGAGGAGCGCCGCCTCGACGCCCTGACCCTGAGCTGCTTCGGGCTGCTCGAGCGGCAGGGCACCACCGGCTGCCTGGCCCTCGCCTGCCTCGGCGACGAGGGGCTGCCGGCGGGGTGCGAGGGGGACGTGCCGTCGGCCCTGGCCCTGCTGTGGGTGCGCCTGCTCACGGGTCACCCCGGTTGGATGGCCAACCCGGCCTGGGTCGACCCGGCCGGCGGCCGGCTGCTGCTGGCGCACTGCACGGTGCCGCGGACCCTGGTCGAGGGCTACCGCCTCCGCACCCACTTCGAGTCCGACCTCGGCCTGGCGCTCGAGGGGCGCCTGCCCGCCGGGCCGGTGACCCTGGTCCGCCTCGGCGGCCCGGACCTCCGGCGCCTGTGGCTGGCCGAGGGGGAGCTGCTCCCCACCGCGCCGCGGGAAGGGCTGTGCCGGACTCAGGCCGAGGTCCGCGCCGACCCCGCCGCCCTCCGCCGGCTGCTCGAGGAGCCGCTCGGCAACCACCTGGTGCTGGTCCCCGGCCGCCTCGCTGGCGACCTCGCGGCCTCGCACCGGCTGGTGGTGGGCACGCCCGCCTGAGCCGCCCCGGCCCCGCCTCCTCGGTGCCGTCGACTCGCGGCGGGAGCAGGCGAGCGAGCGATGGCACGTGTGGGCCAGGTCCGGGAGGGTCGTCTCGGGCGTCGTCCGGAGGTGGTGACGCGACGGGTCGCGATGGGCGCCCTCGCTCCCGGGGAGGCAGCGTGAGCAGCTCGCTCTCCACCGTGTCCACCGGCAGCGGCGACGCGAACGGCACCTCCGCCGCCCCGCTCGGAGCAGCCGCGGCGAGCAGCAGCACCAGCGCCGCCGCGGCCAGCCCTGCCGTCTTCGTTTCCGCTCTGCCCCGCGTCTCGTTCCGGGTCATGGTGTCCCCCTTCCCAGGTCGTGCAGGCCCTTCCCTCCCGCCCGGCGCGATGCCACGGCCTGCCGCTTGACGGCTCGCTCCGGCCTCTTTACTCTTTACCGTAAAGGGGGGTGATCGGGATGCAGAGCAGGCTCTCCGCCAAAGGCCAGGTGACGATCCCGGTGGAGGTGCGCAGGGCTCTGGGCCTGGAGGCCGGTGACCTCGTGGTCTACGAGCTGCGCGACGATGACGAGGCTGTCCTGCGCCGCCTGTCCTCAGTCGACGCGCAGTTCCACCGTGCCCTCGAGGCAACTCTGGACGAGTGGAGCTCGCCGGGCGACGAGGCCGCGTTCCGTGACCTCTGACCGCTGGGACGTGGTCGTGGTGCCGTTCCCCTTTTCGGAGGGGCCGGGACAGAAGCGCAGGCCGGCGGTGGTCCTCAGCCTCAGGGAGTTCAACCGGGCCGGCCACACCGTGCTCGCGATGCTGACGACCCAGTCGACCCCAGGCTGGCCTGGCGACACCGAGGTCCAGGACCTCGAGGCCGGTGGGCTGCCCTGTCCCTGCGTCGTGCGCCTGAAGCTGTTCACCCTCGCCAACCAGCTGCTGCTGCGCAGGGTCGGTCACCTGGCGGCGGCCGATCGCGGCCGGGTCGCTGCCTCCCTCGCCCGCTGGCTGGGACCCACGCCGCCCTGACCGTGCTTCCGCGGCGAGCCCCGAGCGTGGCCCCTTCAGGTGGCGGTGCCCGGGTGCCCGCCGCGGGCGACTCGGCGCTTCATCGGGATCGTCGTCGCGTCGTTGGTGCGAGAGTCGACGAGCTCTCCGAAGGTGCCGCTGCTGCCCTGGTCGCAGACCCGGCGGAGGAGCGCGAGGGCTGGGTCGAGCAGGCCTCGAGGGCGCCCACGCCCTCGACCCCGAGCAGCGCGGCCACGTTTTCGAACAGCCCCTGCGCCGAGGCGTCGACCGAGGCGGTCATCGCCTCCTCACCCGCCGAGGTGTGGGGCGTCAGCTCGAGGCCGGTGCGGCGGCCGACGCCGTCGCCCCCTCTGCCTCCCCCGCCTCGCAGACCGTGCACACGTTCGGGTGGTTGACCCGCGCCTCGGGCACGAAGCGCTCGGCCGAGGCGTGGCCGGCGGGCCGCCCGGTCGGAGCGAGCCGCCCCGTTCCCCCGGTCGGGGCCGCGGCGGCGCGGGTCTCCTCCGCCAGGCCGCTCGCGCTGGCCCGGTCCAGGGCGCCGGACGCGAGCAGTTGGTCGAGGCGGGGACCCCACTCGGCCGTGGCGCCGGCCAGCCCGGCACGCGCGGCCTGTCCCAGCTGACCGGGGCTGACCAGGCCGCGCGCGAGCGTCAGCCGGAGGATCCGGGCCTCGTCGTTGCCCATTCATGTCGCGTCCCCGCACCGCGGCGTGCGGCGGTCGACAGCCCGATTCCACCCCGCGGCTGGCCGGGGTCGGGGGCGGGTCTGGCGGGAGCCTCAGCTCGCCGCGGTCACGGCGCCGGTCCGGGGAGCGGTCGTCGCCGGCCGGCGGCGGCGCGGGCGGCCGCGGTGCGACGAGGGCCGGTGAC
>CAYTJW010000951.1:0-2543 GCA_964438135.1 uncultured Thermoanaerobaculia bacterium | reverse complement strand
GGCGGCACCGCGCCGGTGCCGGCGCAGCCGGTCGCGAGCAGCAGCAGGGGGACCGCGGCGCAGGCGAGACCCCCGCGCGTGGTCCGGTGGCGATGTCCTGGCGGCATGGGCGCCTCTCCTCGGGTCGACTGCCGGCGCGACCGCTGGCTGGCTGCGGCCGCGCCCGCGTCCCGCCAGTTTAGACCACGTCCCAGCCCGAAGGCGAGTTGGGTCGGTCGAGTCGGGGCAGGGGGAGGGGTCGCGCGCCGTGAGCCGCGGCCGTCAGCCGGGGAAGCGGAAGCGGGCGTCGTCGAGCTCGGGGTCGAGCTCGACCGCCTCGACCGAGATCTCGAGCACCTGGGGGCGGTCCTGGGCGCGGGTCTCGACGTGGTGCGGGAAGACCAGGCCGCCCACCTGGCGGAAGTCGGAGAAGGCGCTCTCGAGCACGACCGGGCGCCCGCGGACGAGGCGGGTGACGTCGGAGCGGACGACCTGGTGGGTCGCGACGTCGACCCAGTCGTAGCGGACCGAGCCGTCCGCGAGGGTCAGCTTGAGCTTGTCGGCCTCGCCGCCGGGCAGGGCCTCGCGGCCGACCAGCTCGACCGTGTGCCCCTTCTCGCGCCAGTTGACGAGCGGGCCCTCGATGTCGCGCTGGTCGACGCCACCCGCCGCGTCGGCCTCGGGCGGCATCGCCTTGGGCTCGAGCTGGCCCTCAAGCGGCGCGACCTGCCAGCCGGTCGAGCCGTCATGGGCGAAGACGCTGGTCGTCCCCTGGAAGGAGAACTCGAGCCGGAACAGCCCCGGGCGCTTGACCTCGCGCACCACCCGCGCCGTCCTCCCACCGCTGCCGGTCACGGTCGCGGTCTCGCGGATCGAGCGCAGGGCCTGGAGCCGCTCCGCGCCGCCGCGGGCTTCGAGGTGCGCGGCGACGATCTCGTCGACCGGCGAGGGGGGCTGGGAGCACGCCGCGAGGAGCGCGCCGAGCAGCAGGGCTGGGAGCACCGTCACGAGTCGCCGCATGGGAGCCTCCCGGAGCATCACTTCTCTCCCGTCGTCGAGCCCGGCAACGGCTGCGAAGGCCAGTAGGCCGGCCCGACCCCCCAGGCCCACGGGATCGGGTCGCCGTACTCGGGCAGGTTGTCGTAGCGCCGCTCGCGGCGCTCCTCCTCCGCGGCCTCGCGCCTCTTCTCCGCGTCGATCTCGGCCTGGATGGCCTTCACCTGGGCCTCGTTCTCCCGCCGCTCCGCCTCCTCGCGGGCCCGCCGCTCGGCCAGGATCCGGTCCCGCTCGGCCGGCGTCACCCACTCGCCCTCGAGCTCGACGTAACCCCTGGCGACGTAGCTCTCCTTCTCGGTGACCCAGCGCCCGCCGACCGGCACCAGGCCGAGGGCGCGGTTGGCCTCCTGGTCGTCGGGCAGGAGCGCCACCACCTGGGCGTAGGCCTCGTCCGCCTGGCTCGACAGGGTCTGCCGCTCCGCCCAGCGGGCCAGCTCCCGCCACGCCTCGGCGTCGCCGGCGGGGATGGCCGCCGCCCGCGCCCGGTACTCCTGCAGGGACGAGGGGGCCTCCTCGATGCGGACGACGCTCGCCATCAGCGCCGTGATCGTGCCGCCGCCGATGTCGACCGTGACGGCTTCCTCCGTCCGCTCGACGATCACGCCCGAGATCTGGCCGCCCCCCCGCAGGTGGACGGTGTCCGCGAAGGCGGGGACGGCCGCCAGGGCGATCAGCAGGATGCCTCGCTTCACCCGCACCTCCCTGCCGCCGACCGTCGCCGGGGCCGGCGGAGACCACGCAGCCGGGGGGCGGGCACGGGGCCGGCGTCTCCGGGTCCGCGGCGGGAGTGTACCACCGGCGCGGGACCGCCCGGGGGCGGCGGCTCAGTCAGTAGCGGGGCCGCGTCGACTGGTCGCGCCACCAGGCCTCGGCCCCGTGCGCGCGCATGAAGTCCTGGGCGACCCGCCACCTGGCGGCCAGGGGCGGGAACAGGCCGTGACCCTCGCAGGGGTAGTCCGGGCACTGGCAGCAGAAGTCCACCCCCCGCTCGCGGACGCAGTCCTTGACCCGGCAGGCGCCGTTGCAGGCGGCGCCGGGGTTCCGGCAGCCGGCGCAGGAGCCCCGCTCGAGGAAGGAGAGGACCCCCTCGAAGTGGGACCAGCGCGCGAGCGCCGGCTCGTGGGCGGCGAAGATCGGCGCCTTGGCGGCGAAGCCCGCCAGGCTGGCGGACAGCGCCCGGGCGGCCTGGCGCACGGTGCCGGTCGCGGAGGACACGCAGCGGGAGCAGTCGAGGCCGCAGGGGGCGAGGACGGCGAGCAGTTGGTCGTGGTCCATGGCGGGCAGGATACTCCGGTGCCCGCGCCGGCGTGGCATCCGGCCCCCAGCTCAGACCGGCGAGGCCACCGGCCGGGGCCGAATGGCGGGCCCGGGCGCGCTGGGTCGATCGGCAGTGGCGCCGGCGTCCCGGCTCCACGAGGAGGAGGCTCGTGAGGAACGCGACACCGCTGGTGTTGGGGATGACGGCCCTGCGCGCGGCGCACAGGCCTGGGCAGAGAGCGGGAGCATGG
>CAYTJW010000950.1:0-2544 GCA_964438135.1 uncultured Thermoanaerobaculia bacterium | reverse complement strand
CGCCGAGCAGGGCCCGGTGCCAGTGGTCCTGGGGCGGCGCGGCGCGGAGCGCGGCGATGGCCTGGAGCTCGTCGCCGGCCCCCGCCGGGGCGACCAGCGCCGCGGCCAGCGCCTGCGCCGCCTCGAGCGGGGTCATGGGCGAGGCGGGCTCAGTGCGGGGCGAGGACACCGATGACTCCGATCAGGAGGGCGGCCTGGAGCACGGCGAGCACGATCATGACCGTCGCCTGGCGGTGGGTGGTCATCGTCTCGAGCCGCGCGGACACGCTCGACAGCAGGCCGCGCTGCTTGGCGAGCAGGTCGACCTGCCCGGCGACCACAGCGTCCTGCTGCTGCCGCAGCGCCTCCAGCGCCCGCACGTGCTGATCGTGGGCGCCCCGCGCGGCCTCGCTCAGCTCGCGGACGCCGGCCGCCGCCGCCTCCGTCACCGCGGCCAGGGCGCGGCTGACCTCGGCCGGGACCTCGCGCAGCCGCGTCTGGAAGCCGGCCAGCGCCTCGCCGGTGTCGCGCTTCATGCCCTCGAACTGCTGCATGGCCTCGCTCTGGGAGCGGATCAGCTCGTGGTGCCGCTCCTGGGTCTGCTGGCCCAGCCGGATCAGCTCGTTGACGCTGCTGACGGTCCGCTCGACCGACTCGGCGAGGCGCTCGTGGGTCGCTGCCGCGCGCCGCTCGGCCGTCTGCAGCTCGGACAGGGAACGCGCGATCTCGGCCCTCGTCCCGGCCTCCTCCTCGAGCCGCTGCATGATGCGGTCCTCGATGTTGCGCAGGCTGGTGGCCTCGGCGGCCGCGGACTGCTCGACCAGCTGCGCGAAGCGGGCGTACGCCGCCTGCACCGCCTCCCGCTGCTCCGCCCACTGCCGGACCAGCTCGCCGACGGTCTCGAGCAGGGCGGCGTGCCCCGCCTGCTGCCGCTCGACCGACGAGGCGACCTCGGCCAGGGGCGCGATGGTCTCGCGCAGGGCGCCGACCCAGTCCCCCAGCGACCCGTCCTGGTTGAGGGTCAGCACGGCCCGGGTGAAGTCCTCGTGGCTCCGGGTCAGGGCCTGGGAAACCGTCCGCATCATCGACTCTGCCTCGCGCGTCAGGCGCTCGAGGTCGCGGGTGAAGGGCGCCAGGCCGTCGCTGACGCTGCCCGCGACCCGCTCGGCGGCGAGCTGCGGCAGCCGCTCGGTGACGCCGCGGTGTGCGTCGAGGCTGCGCGACAGGGCGGTGCCGGTCGTGGCCGCGCTCTTCACCGCCTCGCGGTCGGGGATGACGCCCTGCAGCCTCTCCAGCAACGCCTTGGTGCGCCAGACCATCACCAGGGTCCAGAGCAGCATGACCGACCCGAACAGCCCGATCGCGATCATCCCGGCGGCCCGATCACTGTCCATCGACCCCCCTCACTGGCTCCCGTAGGCCAGGTTGAGCTCCTCGAGCAGGCTGACGGCGCCGTCGAGGGCGGCCCGCCGGAGCTGCTCGCGCCAGCGGGCGACGCGCGTCGCCTCGGCGTCGGCCCGCTCGAGCAGGGCCTCGGCCTCGGCCTTGGCCCGCCACAGGACCTGCAGCGCGAGGTCGCTGAGCAGGTCGTCGTCGCGCTCGGTCAGGGCGCCGGTGTCGACGCCCCGCCGCCAGGTGACGAAGGCGCTGACCGCCTCCACCACCTCGGCCGCGGCGAGAGGCAGCGCCAGCAGCCGCTCCCACGCCTGCAGGGCATGGCGGAGGTCGCGCGAGGTCTGGACAGGCCGGGTCAGCCGCAGCATGACCCGCGCCAGCTCCCGCTCCGCGAATGGGCAGGCCTCGGTGAGGGGCGCCGCCCGCTGCCGCTCCATCCGCTCCAGCCGCGACCACTGCCGCGTCCGCCGCAGGGCCGCGACGTAGGCGCGCGCCGCCCGGCGCACCACGGGGTCGGCGAGCGGGGCGTCGGCCAGCCCCGCCTCGAACTCCCGGATCCGCTCGTGGTCGCTGGCGGCGAGCAGCACCAGCCAGGCGGTGGCGAGCACGCGGTGGCTGTCGTGGCTGGCGATGCGCCGCCAGTACTCGCGCAGGTCGACCGCCCCGAGCAGCTCCTCGCGCACCGCCAGCGGCGCCCGCAGGGCGGCGGTGCTCAGGCCGACCAACACCCGCTCGTCACCGGGGTCCGCGAGCAGCAGCTCGCGCCACCGCTCGAGGTGGTCGCGCGTCGCCCGATCGCGCTCGGTCAGCTCGCGCGACAGCCGCACCCAGGCCGGGCCGTCCTCGCCCGCCTGGCCGGTCGTCAGCAGGTGGTGCTCGAGCTCGCTGGCGCCGGAGCGCTGCAGCTGGTAGAGGAGTCGCTCGGGCTGCGGGTAGGCCCACCCGGTCGGCAGCCACAGCCGGCGGTACTCCCCGATCAGCTCGTCGCGCCGCCCCGCGGCCGCCAGCGCCGCCAGGCGAACCGCGAGCGCGTCGCGGCGCTGCTCCGGCGGGAGCGGGAAGGAGAGGAGGTGGTTGGCGAGCCCCGCCGCCATGCCGAAGCCGGTCCGCCCCCGGTGCGCGGTCGCGCCGACGCGGAGCGCCGCGTCGGCCAGGGCGGCGAGGGCCTCC
>CAYTJW010000949.1:0-2545 GCA_964438135.1 uncultured Thermoanaerobaculia bacterium | reverse complement strand
CGACCGGCTCGAGGCCGGCTCGCCCTTGACGCCGGCCGCCCCGGCAGCTACCCGCAAAGCGGCATGAACGACCCGGAGGCAACCATGCCCCGGCCCAGCCACGGTCAGCTCCCCACCCGCTCCCTGCCGCTGCCTGCCGTCGCTGTCCCCGTCGCTGCCGCTGCCCCTGTCCCTGTCCCCTGCCGCTGCCCCCTGTCGCCGCCCCTGGGGTGAAATCGGCCCGGCTGCCTTCCTGACGGCACCCCGGCCCCCGTCACCGCTGCCTCAGCGTGGGGTGAGAGCCTGCCGTTACCCGTCGCAGGTCCCTCTCCACAGAAAGCACTGCGACATCGCAGCGACCTCCGCCGCGGCGGTCGGGGGTGCCCGACCCGGTTGCGACGGCGGGCGTCCCGCCCGCCGGGACGACCGCCGGCCACCTGCCGGGGTCCGCCGAATACCGCGCCGGTCGCCGGTGTTTGCCGTGTCGAGACCGGGGCGCCGGGAGCGGCATTCGCCGGCGGGTGACCACCCTGCGACCCGATCTCGGGTATCATCCCGCGCTGGAGGCTGGAGCGTGGACCGGATCGGTGTCGTCGGCACGAGCTACCGGACGACCGACGTCAGCACCCTGGGCAAGGCGGCGCTGCCTTCCGACTTCTCGGACGACAGCCTGGTCGAGCTCGCCCGGCTGTCGGGCTTCTCGGAGATGGTCTACCTCGGGACCTGCAACCGGGTCGAGTTCTACTTCCGCGGCGAGACCCGCACCCACTCCAACCCCCTGCTGTTCCACCTCCGCCACAGCCTGGCCGACCTGACCGGCGACGCCTGCCAGCTGCCCGACGACGACCACCTCTACCTCCACTTCGGCCGGGACGCGGTGCGCCACCTGTTCCGGGTCACCGCCGCCCTCGACTCGATGATGGTCGGCGAGGCGCAGATCGGCGGCCAGACCAAGCAGGCGCACGAGCGCGCCCACTCGGTCGGCCTCCTCACCGGCATCCTCGACCAGTGCTTCCACGAGGCCTTCCACCTCGCCAAGCGCATCCGCACCGAGACCGATCTGGCGCGCCGGCCGGTTTCGCTCGTCACCCTGGTCGAGCGCCTGCTGCACGACCACCTCGCGCTCACCACTGCGCCGGTGCTGATCCTCGGCGCCGGCGAGATGGGGGCCCAGACCCTCCGCCTGGTCCGGACGGCGGCGCCGGGGCGGGCCGTGGTGGTGGCGAACCGCACCTCGGAGCGGGCCGAGGACCTCGTCCGCGACGACCCGGCCGCCACCGGCGCGCCGCTCGAGGCGATCCTGGCCGACCCGCCGGCGGCCTCGGTGGTGGTGGCGGCGACCTCGGCCGACGAGGTGCTGCTCAGGGGGGACCACGTTGCCGCCCTCCGCCAGCGGCTGCCCCGGGCCGAGACCCTGCTGGTGGTCGACCTGGCGCTGCCGCCCAACGTCGACCCGGCCGTCCGCGGCACGGCCGGCGTGATCCTGCACGGCATCGAGGAGATGCGCCGGGAGGCCGAGCGCAACCGCGCCCTGCGCCTGGAGGAGATCGACCGCTGCGAGAACCTGGTCGAGCACCAGCTGCAGGTGCTCAGGCGACGCCTGCTCGACCGCGCCCTGTCGCCGGTCGCCCGCACCCTGGCCGGCTGCTTCGGCGAGGTGACCGACAAGGCGGTCCAGCACGCCCTGGCGCACGAGCTCGCCCACCTCGGCGAGGCCGACCGCGCGGCGGTGGAGCGGATGGCGCGGTCGGTCGTGCAGCGCCTGGTCCAGGTCCCGCTCAAGGGGCTGAAAGGGGCCGCCTGGCACCACTCGAGCGCGGTCGTCGACAGCTTCCTGCGCGGCATCGCCACCGGCGGCGACACCCGCGAGCCGCCGGATGGAGGCCCATGACCCGACCCGCCCCTCTCCGCCTCGGCACCCGCGGCTCGGAGCTCGCCCTGTGGCAGGCCCGCCGCGTCGCCGCCCTCCTCGGCGAGCGCCTCGGCCGCCCGGCCGAGCTGGTGGTCATCGCGACCCGGGGCGACCGCATCCAGGACGTCGCCTTCCACAAGATGGAGGGCAAGGGCTTCTTCACCAAGGAGCTGCAGGAGGCGCTGCGGGAGGGCCGGATCGACCTGGTGGTGCACTCCCTCAAGGACCTGCCGACCGAGGAGCCCGAGGGCCTCGAGGTGGCGGCGATCCCGGAGCGGGCGACCACCGCCGAGCTGCTGCTCGCCCGGGGCGGCCTGCTGGCCGCCACCCCCGCCAACCCCCTCGGCCTCCAGCCGGGTGCGGTCCTCGGCACGTCCTCCCTGCGCCGCGCCGCCCAGGCCCTGGCGCTCGTGCCCGGCCTCGAGCTGCGCGCCCTCCGCGGCAACGTCCCGACCCGGGTCCGCAAGCTGCGCGAGGGACAGTACGACGCCATCCTCCTCGCCGCCGCCGGCGTCGCCCGCCTCGACCTCGACCTGTCGGGCCTCGACGCCCTCGAGCTGCCGCCCGAGGTGCTCTTGCCCGCGCCCGGCCAGGGCGCGCTGGCGGTGGAGACGCGCCGCGGCGAGGCGGCCGACCTAGCCGCCCTGCACGACG
>CAYTJW010000948.1:0-2547 GCA_964438135.1 uncultured Thermoanaerobaculia bacterium | reverse complement strand
GCCACGGGCCGCAGGCGGCCATCGCCAGCAGCGCCAGCCACCACGACGCCGCGCCCCGACCGGGCGGACTCCCCACGGTGGCAAGTATAGGCCGGGCCGGAGGGTCTGCGGCCGTCGGCTGTCGGCTGTCAGCCGTCAGCTCCACCAGCCCACGCCGGCGCCCGCGCTGCGGCGGGGGGCCAGCGGTCGGAGCCGCCCCCGCCTCGCCGGGTGGTGCTGCTCGCCGCGAGACCGCAAGGCCACGCCCGCCGCGGCGGGCGGGAGGGGGAGCTGGTGGCTGATTGCTGACGGCTGGCCGCTCGCCGGGGCCTCACTCCTTCATCAGGATGACCCGCACCTTGAGGAAACCGCCCAGGGTCTTGAGGAGGCGGTCCGGGCTCGCGGCCATGTGCTCGCACAGCGTGACCAGCTCGGCCTTGCGGTACTCGGCCCGGATCGGCAGGCCGGCGCCGAGGATGATGCGGTCGATCATCTCCTCCGCCTTCTCGCGACCGTAGCTCGACGCCAGGCCGCTGACGATCTCGTCCTTCTTCATCACGGTGACATCCCTCCCGACTCGCCGAGGCGCCCTCTCCTGAACTGGCCTAGGAGGGGATCAGGACCACGACCGACGTGGTGTTGTGGAAACCGCTGAACTGGGTCGGGTCCATGCAGATCTCGCCGTAGGTCTCGAAGCCGAGCAGCGGCACCGGCCCGACCACCTCCTGCATGACCGCGACCGCCTGGGGGAAGGCGTCGCCGAGGATGATCGAGCGGCAGACGCAGTCGAACACCAGGGCGCCGGCCACGGCGCGGCCGCCGAGCTCCGCGAGCGCCCGCTGGGCCGCGGTTCGGGCCGACTCGACCTGGTTCTCCTGCCGGCTCTGCATGATGCGGAAGCGCACCCCCTCGGGGATGGTGCAGGCGAAGTTGAGCGAGCCGTCCGCGCCCCGCGACAGCGGCACCCGGATCTTGTAGCCCGCGCCGGTCTCCAGGCCGAGCTCGAAGCGGATCAGGAAGCTCCCCTCCGCCGAGGCGTCGGCGAGGCGGTCGACGTCGATGCCCATGTCCCGCGCCCGCTCCCGCGTCGCCTCGCGCCACACGTCCCACGCCGGCCGCCCGTTCACCTCGAACAGCACGCTGCCGTCGGCGCGCGTCACCTCGAGCGGCTCGGACAGCGGCTCGTGGCCGTGCTGGACGCCGGCGAAGAAGGTGCTCGGGCCCTTCGCCACGCACACCGCGACCGCGTCCGTCAGGACCTGGTCGCCGGCGATCACCCAGGTCTCCTTGAACGCCAGGCCGTCGCCGGCGGCACCGCCGACGATGCGCGCCTCCGGCCCGAACACGGCCGAGGCGGTCAGGGTCGCCTCCTCGCCCAGGCCGGCCAGACCGTCGACGAGCATGATCACCGAGGTCTCGCCGGGCGAGGCGACGAAGTCGCCCAGCTCGGTGGCGAGGTCGGCGAAGACCTGGGTCAGGTCGTCCTTGAGGCCGCGCGCGGCGCGCACCTCGAAGCGGTAGTCGGTCGAGGCCACCAGGCCGACGGCGACGCTGCCGGTCTCGACCCCTCGCTCGGTGAACTCGCCGCACGAGGTCGCGCCCACGACCGCCGCCGCTGGCCCGACCACCGATCGGATCCCCTGCACGACCTCGGCGACGCAGTAGTCGATGGACGCGAACACCAGGCACAGCGCGGGGGCGCCGCCGCCGAGGCCGGCCATGGCCTCGGTCGCGGCGTCCCGGCCGGTGGCGTAGCTGTCCGTCCCCTTCTTGAGCGCGGTGGCAAAGCGAGTGGCCATCTCTCCTCCTCCTCCGGTTCGACCGCCGTGGCGCCGGCGACACGCCGCCGGCGCCGTTGTCCCGTGGCTCCCTAGCGCATCATCTCCTCGACCGCGTCCGGCGCGGCCGGCAGCTCCGCCGACAGGCTCTCGGCCCCGTCCGCGGTCACCAGGTAGTCGTCCTCGATGCGGATGCCGACCCCCTCGCCCGGGATGTAGACGCCGGGCTCGTTGGTGATCACCATCCCCGGCGCGAGCACGTCCCCGTCGCTGCCCGGGTCGTGGGCCTCGAGGCCGAGGAAGTGGCCGATGCCGTGGATGAAGTGCTGGCCGAGCGACCCGCCGGCCGAGTCGCGCAGCGGCGAGCCGTCGATCGCCGCGTACGCCAGCCGGCGCAGCTCGGCGATCGTCGCCCCGGGCCGGATCGCGGCCGCGACCCGGTCGTGCGCCTCCAGCACCACCTGGTAGAGGGCACGCTGGCGGTCCGAGAACCGGCCGCCGACCGGGAAGGTCCGGGTCAGGTCGCCGCAGTAGTAGCCGAAGCGGGCGCCGACGTCGACCACAACCAGCTCGCCGTCGCGGAGCGGCCCGGCGTTCTGGTCGTAGTGCAGGGTGGTGGCGTTCATGCCGCAGCCGACGATGGACGGGAACGACACCCCCTCGGCGCCGGCGGCCCGGAAGGCGGCGGCGACCTCGCCCTCGACCTCCCCCTCGCCCACCCCGGGCCGGATCGCCCGCGCCGCCCGCCGCAGCCCGGCCGCGGTGGCGGCGACTGCCCTCCGCAGCAGCC
>CAYTJW010000947.1:0-2547 GCA_964438135.1 uncultured Thermoanaerobaculia bacterium | reverse complement strand
CCGGCCGCTTCCCCGGGGGCCAGAACCTCCTCTTCCAGGGCCTCTGGACTGACCCCGTCACCGGCCTCAGCTACGCCAGGGCCAGGTGGTACGACGCAAGAAACGCCTCCTGGCTCTCAGAGGACCCGCTGCTCGACGTCGACTCCCCGAACCTGTACGCCTTCGTTGGGTGGCAGCCGCACATGTACACGGACCCGATGGGTCAGCAGGGCGTACCCCCGGGCATCGAGGAGGAGATGCTGCGCCAGCGCGTCAGTTCTGTCCTTATTTCTCCACGCGATTCGGTTCGGATCATCAGGAACGAGCAAGCAAACCACCCGAGGACCCCTGGCGGGACAACCTATTGCAACTACGCCGTTCGCCATATGGCTGGCATTCGTCAGGACAACTTGCCATGCGCCGATCCCGGCGTCAGTTTCCCGGTGACAGAAGAGGCGCAGAAGAAGCTTGCCGGTTTAGCGAACCAGATTTACGACCGCTTGCAGCAGGCGCCGGCACCCTGGGTGCCAATCTCACGGCACGAGGCGCAAGAAGTCGCTCAGGCGGGCGGATTCGCCTTCGGCAGTCAGAAAAAGCCCGGCGGGCATGGCCATATCGCCGTTGTGATGCCAACGACGCGGCAAGCGCGCGAAGAGGCCGTGGCTCAGATTCCCGTTCTCCAGGCCGCCGGGCAACTTGGCCAACGCTCAGCCACAGGTGGCCCGATGATCGGGAACGTTGGCTGGGTCAATGCCGATCTACCAGCCACGCACGCGTTTGCCGAACCCGTCCAGAGCACCACGGTCATCTACTACACGGAGCCGCGGGTGCGATCCGCTCTTCGGCTCAAGGAGCTTCTCGACGAAGAGCAACGCAAGCGCTTAGAGCTCACGTTCTTTGAAGAGTTTGCGCTTTCGTTGGTTGGGGATTGACCATGCCTCGCTGGTTGCCTGTCGGCTTGTCGGTTCTCGTGGCGTTCGGATGTGACAACATGAAGCCCACCACTCAGCCCACTTCATTGGGCGAAGCCTCCCCGACCCCTATACCCTCGCCGGTCCCCGCTTTCCTCGCAGCGGATTGGGACGGTCCCGATCACTTGCTCCTGCTGACTTCTGCTGCTCGCGCTTCGGTTCTTACTCGCAGGGATGTTCGAAGTGGTACAGACGAGCATCTGATGGATTTGCCTCTGGTTCCAGCACCGGCCGTCTTTCGCGCGACCCCGTCATCCGCGGCAGTCGTGCCACTGCTTTCGCAGCAAATCCTGCTCATCGATCGGCTCACCCAACACGCTGTCAGCACGTCGCTAGGCCCAGCGGCATCCGTCGAATGGCTTGATCACGACTACCTTGTCGCCGTCGAGCAGGGCGAGGCGTCGGACAATGGCTCACTCCGTTTGCTTAGGCGCTCCGACAACTCTTGGGGGCCGGTTTGGCGCACGCCCGCTCCCAGGCGCCTTTCCGATTTCTCAGCTTCGTGTGCAGCCTTGTCCGATCACGCTGTGATGGTGCTTGAGCAAGATCCCTCTCCGCACGATCCAAGCGCCCTTGTCTGGAGCATCGGCTGGTGGGTCCGCCAAGGCAACCGCCTAGTCGAGCGGCAGCGTCATGTGCTGCCTGCACCTGGGCTTGTCTACGGGGGGGTCGCCGGCGATTGCATGTCTGCAATGTCAATCGACTTCGACCGGCAGGGGAACGGGGCGATCGTCGCCGTCAATCGGGAAAGCGGGGCGGTCCAGCGCGTCGGTAGTCTATCGGTTCCCGAGGTGCCGGTTGACACTGACCTGCGCCTCTCACCCGACGGGCGTCGCCTGCTTGCAGTCCTCTCCTATGGCGCCCGTTCCTCCTCGTACGTGATTGTCCCTATTGATCGTCCAGCTCACTAACTGCGGCTGCCTCCTCCGTAAGGTCCTGGTCTCGTTCGATGGTCGCCTCCACCAGCCTGTTGTGGTTGTGCTCCGCAACAACTCCGCCGACGCCGGAGAAGGGTGCTGGAGGGGTGGGGTGGGGGCGGATCGCGACCAGGGGGAGGGCTCCGAGAGCGCAGATTGGGATGGCGAGGGTGGGCGGCGAGTAGCGGTGCCAGGGCCGACGATTTGGCATTCTGTGGCCCGCGATGCAGATGGGGACCGGGATTGCGGGATTGAGGGAGTTGGAGAGAGCGCTGTGAGGTGGTTGTCGAATCCGAGCGGGCTCGGGCCTGGCGGCCGCGAGGCTGGGAGGAGGCGAGCGGCGGCGAGTGGGGGTGGGCTGGCTCTCCTGGCTGCCGTCTTCATCCGTGCCAGGTCAGACACTCCTGACGCTTCGTGGTAGGCTGGAGGCTGAGGCAAGGGGAGATGCCCAGGGAGCATCGGAATCTGCTCGAAGGCGGGCTCTACCACGTCTACAACCGGTTCTCGTCAGGTGAGGACGTCTTTGGCGATCCGGAGGAGGCGGCCCGCTTTGTCGAGCTGATCCGGGTCGCCAAGCGACGCGACGGCTTCCTGGTGTACGCCTGGTGCGTGATGTCGAACCACTACCTGTGCTCCGCAATAACTCCGCCGACGCCGGAGAAGGGTGCTGGAGGGGTGGG
>CAYTJW010000946.1:0-2566 GCA_964438135.1 uncultured Thermoanaerobaculia bacterium | reverse complement strand
GCCGAGCGGGAAGGGCTCGCCCAGCGGCTGGTCGTCGGCGCCGAACAGGCGGCCGAAGACGCCGTCGCCCTGCTGCAGGGCGACGGTCACGCCGGCCGCCGCCCGCCTCGCCCCGGTCTGCTCCCAGACCAGCGCGCGGTGGCCGCGGCGGTCCACCGCCACCCCCGACCGCCGCCCGACCTCGACCCCGGCCGGGGTCACCGCCACCTCCTCGCGGCCGACCACGTCCGGCGCCTCGGCGGTGCGGAAGTGAGCCGCCTGGCCCTGGTAGTGGAGGCCGTCCTCGCGCCAGTCGGTGACGACCATGCCGAGCTCGACCGGGGTGCCGTAGAGGGACGAGCCGCCGTAGAAGCGGGCCAGCAGCGTGATCTCGGCCGAGCCGGCCAGGACGACCACCGCCCGAGTCTGGTCGCCGCCGACCGAGGCGGTGGCATTCGGCAGGGTCCCGCCCGCGCAGGGGACCTGGAAGGCGGCCAGGTCGACCCACTCCAGCGCCCACGCCTCCGGGTGCGGCTCCCAGGTCACCGGCGTGGCCCCGGCCGGAACCACGACCCCGTCCGCGGCGTCGCAGCCGGCGACGACGTAGGTCGAGCGGGAGGAGACCGGCGTCGCCAGCGCCTGGTAGCGGCCGAAGTGGGCGGTCAGGTTGCCCGGCAGGGTGTGGGAAGGGCCCCGCCAGTAGAGGTCCCCGGGCTGCCAGGTGCTGTCGTCGCCGCCGGTGTCGACCGCCAGCAGGAGATAGTAGTCGCCGTCCGCCACGTCGACGGTGAAGCTCGAGGTGGCGGCGTCGTAGGCGAAGCCGAACTGGTCGCCGGGCAGGCAGGAGCCGCCCGCGGCCGGGCACAGGGTGCAGCTCGCCCTGGCGCCGGCCGGGTGCCAGGCCGCCAGGGGCTGGCCGAGGTAGTCGCAGGTCACGGTCGACGTCGAGCGGAGCCGGCCGGCGGGCGGCGACGCCGCGGCCCGCCCGGGCGAGCTCGGGCCCGGCACCGTCCCCTCGACGACCGCCACCGCGACGAGGTGGTCGTCGACCCAGGTCGTCCCGTCCGCGGCAGGCAGGGGCGGGGCGCCGGCCAGAGCGGCGGACAGGCAGATCAGCGCCAACACCAGGCGGGTCGAGCGCGGGTTCGGCATGGGTCCCTCCTGCACCCGGTTCCGGGCCGATGGGATGATAGCGCGCATCACCGGTCGCCGCCCGGCCCCGCCGCCGGGCAGCGCCCGCCGCGTGACAGGGCGACCCTACCCGTGGCACCCTGAGCGGCGGAGGGGCGCAGTGACGGACGAGCTGGGCAGCGGGGGCGGGGACCTCGACGGTCGAAACGACCAGGGGTCGGGCCCCGCCGTGCCGACCGCTCCGCCCTTCCCGCCGCGCCCCGCGGAGGGCGCAGGCCTCCCCGCCCCGGCCCCCGAAGAGAGCCTGGCGGCGTGGCCCCGCTACCAGGTCGGGGAGCTGCTCGGCGAGGGCGGCATGGGGCGGGTCTTCAAGGCCTTCGACCCGGTCCTGCACCGGACCCTGGCGCTCAAGGTGCTGCGCCGCCAGGACCCCGAGCTGCTGCGCCGCTTCCTGCAGGAGGCGCAGACCCAGGCGCGCGTCGACCACCCCAACGTCTGCACGGTGTACGAGGTGGGCGAGGTCGCGGGCCAACCCTACATCGCCATGCAGTACGTCCCCGGGCAGCCCCTCGACCGGGCGGCCGCGGGCCTCCCCCTCGAGCAGCGCGTGCTGCTGATGGTGGCGGTGTGCGAGGCGGTGCACGCCGCCCACCTGCTCGGCCTCATCCACCGCGACCTCAAGCCCTCCAACATCCTCGTGGCGCAGGTGGACGGGCAGGGCCTGGTGCCCTTCGTGACCGACTTCGGCCTCGCCATGGAGACCTCGGCGCCGCACCTGACGCGGACCGGGACCATCGCCGGCACCCCCCAGTACATGTCGCCGGAGCAGGCGCGCGGCAGCGGCGCGGTGCTCGACCGCCGCTCCGACGTCTACAGCCTGGGGGCGACGCTGTACGAGCTGGTCGCCGCCCGCCCCCCCTTCACCGGCGTCTCGGCGGTCGACGTCCTGATGCAGGTGGTGGGGTCCGACCCGCCGCGCCTGCGCCAACTCGCCCCGGAGGTGCCGCGGGACCTGGAGACCATCGTCCTGAAGTGCCTGGACAAGGACCCGGCGCGCCGCTACGACTCGGCCCGCGCCCTGGCCGAGGACCTCCGTCGCTTCCTCGACGGCGAGCCGGTGCGGGCGAGACCCGCTTCCCTGGCCGAGCGGGTGGTCAAGAAGGCGCGCAAGAACAAGCTGCTGACGACGGTGATCGTGGCCTCTGCCGTGGCCATCGTCGCCCTCCTGGGCTTGTGGGGCACGACCAGGGCGCGCTCGGCCGAGCGGGTGCGGCTCGCCCGCCGGTTCGGCCAGGAGTCCGAGCGGGCGGTGGCCGCCCTGCGCTACGCGGCCATGATGCCCCTGCACGACCTGCGGCCGGAGCTCGACCGCGTCGAGGGGACGCTGCGCTGGATCGACCGCGAGGCGGCCCGGGCCGGCCGCCCGGCGGCAGGCGGCGGGGACTCGGCGGTCGGC
>CAYTJW010000945.1:0-2569 GCA_964438135.1 uncultured Thermoanaerobaculia bacterium | reverse complement strand
CGACGGGCACGGCCTGCTGGCCGGGGCGGCGCCGGCCCCGGGCCCCGCCACCGTCCTCCTCTGGCTGCGGGCGGCCAACGTCAGCCTGGTGCTGTTCAACCTCATCCCCGCCTTCCCGCTCGACGGCGGGCGGATGCTGCGGGCCCTGCTGGCGATGGTCACCGACTACGCGCGGGCGACCCGGGTCGCCGCCGTGGTCGGCCAGGTCCTGGCCATCGGCCTGGGCGTGGTCGGCGTCGCCACCGGCAACTTCGTCCTCGCCATCATCGCCGTGTTCGTCTTCTTCGGCGCCGGCATGGAGAGCTTCCAGGCGCAGGCGCGCACCGTCCTCGACACGCTCAAGGTCGGCCACGCCTACAACAAGCACGCGCTGACCCTGACCCCGGCCGACCGCGTCAGCCGGGTGGTGGACTACATCCTGACCAGCTACCAGCCCGACTTCGCGGTCGTCCACGGCGGCCGCCTGCTGGGGGTGGTGACGCGGCAGGACGTGGTCGAGGCGCTGTCGTCGCGGCCCGACGACCCCTACGTGGCCGAGATCATGCAGCGGCAGGTGGTGGCGGTCGACGCGGATTTGAGCCTGGAGGAGGTCCAGGAGCGGATGGCGTCCGGCGGCACCCGGCTGGTGGCGGTGTACGGCGGCTCGAGCTACCTCGGCCTGGTGTCGCGCGAGGACCTGAGCGAGGCGCTGTCGGTGCTGCTGTTCGTCAGCCGCCAGCGGCGGCTGGCCGCGCAGGGGGCGTGACGGGGCAGCTGTCAGCCGCAGGCCGAGCGCTACTCCTTCCTCACCCAGGTCCCGTCCGGCAGCTGCACCCAGTCGCCGGGGCTGGAGTTGGCGCGCAGGGTCTCGGCGTAGGTCGAGCGGATCCGGTCCAGCTGGTCGAGGGCGACGTCGGTGGCGGCGGCGACCTCGCGGAACAGCTGCTCGCGGTCGGCGTTCTCGTCGCGCACCAGGCGCTGCACCTCGGCCCGCTCCTTGAGCCCGGGCACCGCCTCCAGGCTGCGCACCTCGAGCAGGGCCGCCCTGCTCTCGCCCAGCACGCCGCTCGCCTTCCAGCGGCGGATGTCCTCGAGGCGGGCGGCGCGGGAGGCGATGAGGCGGCGGATGGCGGGGTTGCTCACCGCCGGCTCCGGCACCTGCTCCTCGGCCCAGGCGGTGGCGGCGCCGAGGCCGAGCAGGGTCGCGAGCGGGTCGGCCGCGGGGCCGGCGGCGGGCGGGGTGGGGGTCGGCTCGGCGGCGGCGCCGCCGGCCGCGCGCGCCACCTCCTGCTCGATCTGCTCCGAGAGGTCCTTGACCGCCTCCTCCGGGAAGTAGACGTTGATGGTGATGCAGGCGACCAGCGCCAGGGCGCTGGCGAGGACGAGCAGGGCGAGACGTCGGCGCATCGGGCGGTCCTCCCCCGTCCCTCCAGGCGGGGACGGCCGGTCCTACTCAGGTTCGGTTCGCGCGCGGGAGAAGTCAAGGTCGCGCAGCCGCTCGAGCATGGTGCGGAAGGAGCAGGTCGCGCCCGGGTCGACGTTGACCACGTCGATGCGGAACGGCAACCGGCCGCGCAGCAGCAGCTCCCGCTCGCCGCGCCGCTCGAGGCCGCGTACCAGGAAACGGTCGTCGGCCAGGCGGACGGCGACGCCGAACGCCTCGTAGGGGTAGCTGTCGACGAGGCGGTAGAGCCCGCGCCCGAGCAGGCCCGAGCCCGAGCCGGTCGAGACCACGGCGATGTTGTCGACCGCCTTGAGGCTGATGCGCTGCTCGACGCCCTCGGTCGGCACCGTGCGCAGCCAGCCGTCGAAGGCCAGCGGCAGGCCGCGGAACAGCTCGCAGCCCCGCACCTCGCCGGCCAGCACGCCGCTGACCTCGCCGAAGTCGAAGGTGCGGGTCAGCTGGCCCAGGTCGACGCCGTCGAGCCGGGCGTCGAAGCGCAGCCGCGGGTAACGCCCGAGGACCTCGACCCCCTCGATGCCCGACACCTCCACCCGGCCGCCGAACAGCGTCAGCTGGCCGACGCCCTCGACCTCGAGCCGGGCCGGGGTGAGGCGGACCAGGGGGAAGCTGCCGTCCAGCTCGCCCGCGAGCGGCGGCAGCTCGAGCAGGCGGGAGAGGCGGGCGAGGTCGAGGGCGCGCAGCCGCAGGGCGAACTCGAGGCGCCGGCTCGGCCGCACCAGGTCGGCCACGGACAGCCGCTCGAGCTCGACGGCCCCGCCCAGGATGGGCAGGTGCAGGCCCTCGCGCAGCGTCACCCGGTCCCCTTGCACGATCAGCCCGGAGACGGTGGCCGGCACCTCGAGTCGGCCGACCGCCGCCCGCTCGAAGCCGATCGAGCCGACCGCCGCGGGCGACGGGGTGACGAGCCGCGGCGCGGCGCCGTCGCCGCTCGCCCAGGCCAGCTCCACCGGCAGGACGAGGTCGAGGCCCGCGAGCTCGGCGGCGGTGCCGGCCAGGCCGACGTCGCGCAGCACCAGTCGCGTGTAGCCGTGCCGCAGGAGCGCACGGTGGATGGCACTGCCGACAAGGCCAGAGTGGCCGGCGAGATAGACCTTGGAGCGCGCTGAGACGGCCCTCATGCCGCTA
>CAYTJW010000944.1:0-2575 GCA_964438135.1 uncultured Thermoanaerobaculia bacterium | reverse complement strand
CAGCGGCCTGCTCCGCCACGGGCTCGGCGGCGCCGGCGGCCGGCGCCGCGGCGCGACCGGGCGGGCCGGGGAGGGCGGTGCCGACCACGGCTGCTCGCGGATGGGGTAGGATGGGGCCGGGAGCCGCCCCCAGCTGACCATGACGATCGACACCCGGTCCCGCTTCCGAGGCGCGTTGCTCGGCCTCGCCGCCGGCGACGCGGTCGGCACGACCCTCGAGTTCCAGCCGCCGGGCTCGTTCACCCCGGTCGACGGGATGTTCGGCGGCGGGCCGTTCCACCTCCACCCCGGGCAGTGGACCGACGACACCTCGATGGCCCTGTGCCTGGCGGAGAGCCTGATCCAGCGCGGCGGCTTCGACCCGGTCGACCAGCTGCGGCGGTACGTGCGCTGGTGGCGCGAGGGCCACCTGTCGTCGACCGACCGCTGCTTCGACATCGGCACCACCACCCGCCGGTCGCTCGAGCGCTTCGAGCGGACCGGGGCGCCGTTTTGCGGCCCCGCCGACCCGGACACCGCCGGCAACGGGTCGCTGATGCGGCTGGCGCCGGTGGCGCTGGCCTTCGCCGAGCGCCCCGAGACCGCGGTCGAGATGGCCGGGCGCTCCTCCCGAACCACCCACGGCGCCCGCGCCGCGGTCGACTCCTGCCGCTACCTGGCCGCTCTCCTGGTCGGCCTGCTCCAGGGCCGGGCGAAGGAGGAGGTGCTCGGCGAGCTCTTCGAGCCGGTCCCCGGGCTGTGGCGGCGGGAGCCCCTGGCGCCGGAGGTGGAGGAGGTGGCGCGGGGGTCGTTCGCCCGCAAGCAGCCGCCGGCGATCCGCGGCACGGGCTACGTCGTGCACTGCCTCGAGGCGGCTCTGTGGGCCTTCAACCGCGGCGGCTCCTTCCGCGACGGCTGCCTGCTGGCCGCCAACCTGGGCGACGACGCCGACACCACCGCGGCGGTCTACGGCCAGCTCGGCGGGGCCTGCCACGGCGAGGAGGGGATCCCGGCCGACTGGCGCAAGCGCCTGGCCCGCCGGGAGGTGATCGAGGCCATGGCCGACGGCCTCTACGACCTCTCCCGCGGCGTGGCGCCGGGGGCGTGAGAGAGCAGCCTTCGGCCTTCAGCGGGCAGCGATCAGCTCCCCCGCCCGGCCAGGCGACGGCGGCGGGGGGGTGGTTCAGATGCCGACGTCGATCGCCACCGTCACCGGTTCCCCGAGGACGACCTCGACCGCCGGCGAGCGGGCGGCGTTGGCCCAGGTCGCGGGCGACGTCAGCTCCGCGCGGCAGCGCGGCACCAGTGCCGCCGGGCTCGAGTCTGCGGCGACCGGCGTCTCGGCCGGGGCCGGCAGGACGCGGTACTCGAGCCGGTAGCGGCCGGGTGGCGGCGGCTGCCAGGGGCCGCCGCCGCAGCCGAAGTCGGCGAAGGACAGGCGCCGCGTCTCGCCCGGCACCAGCGTCAGCACGGCCGCGCGCGGCTCGAGCGCGTCCTTGACGCACTTGCAGGGGTGGACCAGCACCGCCAGGGTGTCCAGGTCGGCGGCGACGAAGACCAGACCGTGCTCCCAGAGGTCGCGCAGCGCGAGGGGCTGGCCGCCGCGGTTGGCGAGGGTCACCTCGACCGCGCCGTCGAGCGCGACCGGGCCGGTCTCGCCGCCAGGGAAGGCCCAGCGCACCAGCCGCAGCGGCCGCTCGACCCGCAGCGTGACCTCGAGACCGGCGAGGCTCCCGGCCGCCGGCGTCTGGCCGTGGGCGAGGCCCGGCAGCAACGCGACCGCGAGGAGGACGGCGCGCCCCATCGGCGACGAGCCTCGCCCCGGACCGCCGGGGCCGGTCAGTGCCCGGCGAGGAGCCACGCTGCGACCACCGCCGCCAGGGCGATGCGGTACCAGCCGAACACGGCCAGGCCGTGCCGCTCGAGCCAGCCGACCAGCCAGCGCACCGCGATTGCCGCCGACCCGGCGGCGACGGCGAAGCCGACCAGCGGGGCGAGCCAGCCGAAGGTGGCGACGATGGCGCCGCCGTGGCGGAGGAGGTCCCAGCCGGTCGCCGCCCCCAGGGTCACGACCCCGAGCAGGAAGCTGAGCTCCACCGCCGCGGGCACGGACAGGCCGACCAGCAGACCGCCGAGGATCGTCACCAGGCTGCGGCTGGTGCCGGGCCACAGGGCGAGGCACTGGCACAGACCCACCGCCAGGGCGCCGCGCCAGCCGAGGTCGAGCAGGCCGAGGGCCTCCGGGCCCGGCCGGACGCGGCGCCAGCGCCCGACCACGAGGATGGCGACCCCCCCAACCAGCCACGCCGCGACGATCGGCCACAGCCCGAACAGCAGGCGCTTGACCGTCCCCTCCAGCAGCAGGCCGGCGGCGGCGGCCGGGAGGAAGGCGACGACCAGGTTGGCGGCCAGCCGGCGGCCGGCCGGGTCGCGGCCGAGCAGGCCTGCCGCCACCTGCGCGACCCGCCGCCGGTAGAGGGCCAGCACGGCGACGATGGCGCCGAGCTGGATGCAGATGGCGTAGGCGTCGGCGGCCTCACGCTCCTCGGGCCGCTCGCCGACGCCCATGGCGCGCTCGGCCAGCACCAGGTGGCCG
>CAYTJW010000943.1:0-2576 GCA_964438135.1 uncultured Thermoanaerobaculia bacterium | reverse complement strand
CGGGCCGGGGGTCGCCGCCGACGTCGTGGCTGTCCCGCCAGCTCGCGGCCCGCCCCGGCGACGCGGCGGCGGTGGCGACGGCGGCCGGCTGCGCCGTCCTGGTCGCCCTGATCGCCACTGTCGACCACCTCACCGGCTTCGAGGTCGCGTTCTCGGTCTTCTACCTGGCACCGGTGTCGGCCGCGGCCTGGTACCTCGGCCGGGTCGCCGGCACCCTGGCCGCGACCGTGTCGGCCGCAATCTGGGTCCTGGTCGACCTCTCCGCCGGTCACGTCTACTCCCACGCCGCCATCCCCTGGTGGAACGGCGGCGTCCGGCTCGCCTTCTTCCTCGTGGTCGTCTGGCTGCTGGTCACCCTCCGCCGGCAGCTCGAGCTCGCCCGGCAGCTCGCCCGCACCGACCAGCTCACCGGGGTGCTCAACGGCCGCGCCTTCCAGGACGAGGGGGACCGCGCACTGGCCCTGGCGAGGCGCCTCGGCCAGGCCACCGCCGTCCTCTTCGTCGACGCCGACGGCTTCAAGCAGGTCAACGACCGCCTCGGCCACAGCGCCGGCGACCGGGTGCTCGAGACCATCGGCCGGACCCTGCACGCCAGCGTCCGCGGCACCGACCTCGTCGCCCGTCTCGGCGGCGACGAGTTCGCCCTGCTCCTCGGCGGCGTCGACACCGTGAGCGTTCCGGACGTGGCCGGGAAGGTCCGCGAGGCGCTGCTGGCGGCGATGGCGGAGGGCGGCTGGCCGGTGACCTTCTCGATTGGCGCCGCCACCTTCGCCACCGCGCCGGGATCCCTCGACGAGGCCATCGCCGAGGCGGACGCCCTCATGTACGACGCCAAACGCTCCGGCAAGGACCGGGTCGCACACCGGCTCGTCGCCTGACCGGTCGCGGCTCAGGGCGGTCCGGCATTCGGCCGGCGACGGCGGGCGGCGACGACCCGGCCGAGGCCCCGCACGACCCGGGCGACGCGCCCCACGCGCGGCCCGTCGTCGGCCGCCTCGACCTTGTAGCGCCAGTGGGCGGCGGCGCCCTGCTCGGCCGCCCGGTGCATGGCCAGCGAGCGGATCTGGACCTCGAACACCTGCCCGTCGCGGTCGCGCACCGAGGTGTGGAGGCCCTGGTAGCCGTTGTCCTTGGGGCTGGCGATGTAGTCCTTGAAGCGGAACGGCTCGGCCTCGAAGGCGCGGTGGACGGCGCCGAGGGCGAGGTAGCAGTCGGCCTCCTCGGGCACCACGACCCGGAACGCGTGCAGGTCGTGGACCTGCTCCAGCTCCAGCTGCTTCTGCTGCATCTTCCGCCACACGCCCGCCAGGTGCTTGACCCGGTGCTGGATCTCGAGGTGGGGCGCCCCGGCCGCGGCGAGCGCCTGCTCCAGCTCGAGGCGGCGGGCGCGCACCCAGTCCCTGCGGGCGGCGCGGCTGGCCGCCAGCCGCACTCTGAGGCCCTCGAAGGTCGCCGGGTCGAGGACCCGCAGCGCGGCGTCCTCCAGGCGCGCCTTGAGGTCCATCGCCCCCAGCCTGCCCGCCTCGAACGCGGTCGCTTCCCAGGCCTCGACCGCGACGGCGCGCACCACCGGGTCGTCCTCGGGCAGGGACTCGAGCAGCCGGCAGGTGTCCTCCAGGTACTGCCGCCGCAGCCGCCCCTCGCCGTCGCCGCCGTCGTCGTCGCCCGCGCCCACGGCCGCGACCGGTGCCTGCCCCTCGCCCACGCCCGGCCGGGGCGCGGGCGCCCGGTCGGCGGGGCGGGACGGCTCGAGCGCCCGTCGCTCGGCCGCCACCAGGCGCAGCACCGTGTCCCGCAGCTCGCGCGTCGTGCGCTCCATCCGGGCGGCCAGCCAGTGCACCTCCCACGCCCCGCGCGGCAGGTCGACCTCGCCCATGTAGCCCATCTCCAGCCGGCGCAGGCCGCCGACCAGCGCGCCGAGGGGGCGGCTGATGAGGAGGAAGATGGCGAGCTGCACGGTGGCGACGATGGTGAGCGCGGTGACGGCGATGTTCACCCACCACAGGCGCCACCGCTCCCTCGCCTCGGCCCGGAACTGGCTGGCGTCCTGCCAGACCTCGAGCGTCCCCCGGCCGCCCTCGAGCAACGGCGAGAGCACCTCGACCGCCGCGCGCATCGGCGCCGGGTCGGCCGGCCCGGGGTCGGCCTGCGAGGCAGCGACGACGCGGCCGTCGGCGTCCAGCAGCCTGACCTGGTGGTCGGGGTGGCCGCGCCAGACGTAGGCCTGCTGGAAGGTCTCCAGCGCGAACCGCATCTCGTCGACGCCGGCGGCCGTCTCGAGGTCGCGGGCCAGCGGCGCGAGCGACTCCGCGAGCAGCTGCTCGCGGTCCCGCCACTCGCGGCGGGTCTCGCGGCGCTGCTGCAGAGAGGTGGTGCCGCCGAGGACCAGGGCCACCGTCAACGCCACCGCCAGGCCGAGGCGCAGGCCGAGGGGCAGGCCGCGCCGGGGCGGGAGGTGATCGCGGCCGCCGGCCGGCGCCTGGGGGTCCGCGGCAACGACGCGGTCGTGCCGATTCGGCACGACGGCGGCGCCTCCTGGCGGCGGCTTCCCGCTCACACCCCACCTCCAGACCGGC
>CAYTJW010000942.1:0-2576 GCA_964438135.1 uncultured Thermoanaerobaculia bacterium | reverse complement strand
GAGGCGGCGGCCGCGGACGGCGGCCGCGGGCACGCCCGCGCGGACGCCGCGGCGGCCCTGATCTGGGCCGTGACCGACCTCCTCGCCCGGCGGCCGCTGGCCGACAACCACCTGCGGTCGCGCCTGCTGGCGCGGGCGCGCGACATCGAGCACCTGTCGGGCCGCGGGGAGCTGGCGCGGGTGGTGGTCGAGTTCCAGCGCTCGCTGGCGACCGGCGAACGCTCGGACCAGCTGACCGCGGCCGAGCTGATGCGGCACCGCAAGCGGCGCCTCTACCAGTCGCCCGCGACCGCCGAGGACGCCCTGCTCGAGCACCTCGCCGATGACCGCGGCCTCGAGCTGGCCGGCCTCAGCCAGGAGCTGATCCACCTCTACCGCACGCTGCTCGAGGTGCAGACCAAGGAGCGGGCCGGGCGCGCCATCCTGCGCGCCCTCGACAACCTCGAGCGGTGGCTGGACGCCGCCCCCCAGGGGCACGCCGCCCGGGTCGGCCTGGCCGCCGACGCGGAGCGGGCGCGTCGCGCCAGCCCGCCGTGGCAGGACCTGGACGTCCGCATGTGCCGCCACCTCGAGGCCCACCTCGAGCTGCTGCCGGGGCCGCACGACCCGGCTGACCTGCTGGTCCAGGTCTGCCAGCGGTACGACGCCGCCGAGGGCGCGGCGATCCAGGTCCGGCTGCTCGAGGTGCTGCGGCGCCTGCCCCTGGTGCGGCTGCGGAGCGGGGAGCTGGTCGCCTTCGCCGAGGCCCCGGGGGCGCGGGAACGCGGTGAGGCGGTGTGGGTGGCCTTCCTCGACCTGGTCGACACGCTGGTCACCGGCCTGCCGGACTTCGTGCTGACCCGGGGCGAGCTGAGCTCGGAGATGATCCGGCAGAACCGCGCCCGGCGGCTGGTGCTGGCGCACGACCAGGTCCTGCGCGGCCTGCTCCGCCGCCTGGCCACGGACCCCGACCTGGGGGTGTCCAGGGACCGGGAGGTCGAGACCAGGGTCCGCGAGCGGGCGTGGCGGGCCCTGCTGCGGGTCATGCCGCCCGACCGCGGCGAGCTGCTCGAGGAGGGGCTGGTCGGCCACCAGGGTCGGCTGCTCGAGGCCACGCTCGACGAGGGCTCGCGCGCCCAGCGGCGCGAGCTGTGGCCGATCGTGCGCCGGCACTGGGCCGAGCTGGTCGAGGGTGGCGACCCGGAGGTCCGGCGGCAGCGGACCCTGGCCGTGCTGGAGGCGTTCCGGCGCACCCGCGACTACGACGCGGTCCAGGACTCCGGCGCCCTCGGCCCGCTGCTGCGGCTGGCCTTCGACGAGCCCTCCGAGGAGCTGCGGGCGCGGGCCGAGGAGGCCGTGGTCGCCGCCGGCTACCAGCTCGAGATCGAGCGCGAGCGGCAGCGCCGGGCGCTGGAGCGGATGCGCGACGAGCTCACCGACAGCAACCAGCGCGTCGGCCAGCTCGAGGCCGAGGTGGACCGGTTGGCGCGGGCCGCCACCACCGCCCAGATGCAGCGCGGGGGCATCGTACTGGAGGTGCAGGACCACCTCCAGCAGCGCGACCTGGTCCTCACCGACGGCTGGCTGTCGACCGCCGAGCACCAGGTCGACCTCGAGGAGGTCCGGGTCGAGCTCGAGGCCGCCCTGGCACGGGCCGCGGCCTGTCTCGAGCTGCTGTGCGATCTGCAGGGGCAGATCCACGCCGAGAACGAGCGCGCGGCCCGGGAGCGGGACCACGTCCGCAGCCTGGTCCAGGACCAGCAGCACCACGAGGAGGAGGCCCGGCGACAGGAGGCGGAGCGCCAGCGGGCCGAGGCCGAGCTGGAGCGGGCGGAGCGGCAAGGCGAGGCGGCGCGCGACGACCTCCGCCGGGCCGAGAGCCTGCAGGTCACCCGACCGAGGTCGGACACGCCGGAGGAGACCGCCAGGTACCGCAACGAGGCCGCCCAGCGGACCAGCCGGATCAACGAGGCCCGGCGGCGGGTCGAGGCTCACGGCGCCGCGGTGGAGCGCTGCGGCGCGCGCATCCGGAGCTGCACCAGCGCCATCGCCACGGCGGCGGCGGCGGTCAGGGAGCTGCAGGGCCGCATCGACTCCTGCCGGGAGCGGCTCGAGGCCATCCGCGCCCGGGTGTCCGGCCTCGCCGGCCGGTTCGCGACCGCGCACGCGACGTCCGTCGCGATCCGGGCCGAGATCCACGCCCTGCGCGAGCGCGTGCGGGCCATCGAGCGGCAGATGGCGCGCGAGCGGCAGGAGCTGCGGGCGCGCATCGGCGACAACACCAGCGCCATCGAGGAGCGGCAGCAGCGGTTGCGCGGCCTGGCGCAGGAGCTGAGCGAGCTGTCCACCCGGCTCAACGAGACCGGCGACCGGCTCGACCGCCAGACGACCGTGTCGCAGCGGTTGATCCGCTCCATCGCCGCCGGCCGCGAGACCTACGACCGGGTGTCCGACACCGCCACCGCCGCCAGCGCCGCGGCCGACGCCGTCGGCCACTCCCTCGAGGCCCGCCACGAGGTCGAGACGACCGAGGCGCACCAGTCCCAGGTGGACGACGCCAGCGCCCTCGAGCGCGCGCTCGCCCGGCCGCGGCGGCG
>CAYTJW010000941.1:0-2578 GCA_964438135.1 uncultured Thermoanaerobaculia bacterium | reverse complement strand
GGCCGCCGCCGGCCGACCGGCGCCGCCCCGCCACGGTCGGCCCCGTCCAGACGCTCGCCCGGCGCCACCAGCCGCTAGCAGCCCTAGCGGATGCTCTCGAGGTGGCGGGGGGAGCGGGCGTCGTCGGCGAGCGCCCGCCGCAGCTGCGACACCGCCACGGTCAGCCCCTCGTCGCCCACCACCACCTCGCCCCACAACGCGTCCATCAGCTCGAGCCGCGACCAGACCTCGCCGGGGCGGGAGGCGAGCAGGACCAGGAGCTGCATCACCCGCGGCTCGAGGGCGACGGTGGTCCCGTTCCGCCTGAGCCGGTTGAGCGCGGGGTGGGCCTCCCACTCGCCGACCCGGAAGGGCGCGACCGGCACGGGCCCCGAACGGGGCCGTGGAGCCGGCTCCCGACCCGGGCCGGGTGGCGGGCCGGAACGGCACCACGCCGCGCTCGCGGGGCCCGAGGTCGAGGTCAGGTTCCCTGCCATGAGCTGGCGTTCACCTCTCCTTCAGGTTTCCTTCAGGCGCCGGCCGCCGCGTCGACCCATGGTTGAGGTACGCGACGCCGGGCGCCGAGTTGTGGCGACCCGGCCCGCAGTCTACTCGAGCCCGCCTTGGGCGGGCCGGAAGGGACCACCGATGCGCCTCGCCACCGCCCTCGCCACCCTCCTCACCCTCCTCGCCGCGACCTCCCCCGCGGCCACCGCCGAGCAGACGGACTGGTCCGGGGGGCCCGGCGCCCCGGGCCCGGTCGAAGCCTGGGCCGCCGACTTCGCCACCGCCGCGAGCCTCTCCTGGCGGTCGGTCCCCGGCCAGCTGGCGCTGTCCTCGGTGCCGCTGGCCTCCCCCCGCCAGCACCTCGTCGCCGACGGCCAGGCCGGCGCCTACGGGCTCCAGGTCGCCGACCTCGACTCAGACGGCCACCTCGACGTGATCGGCACCGCCCAGACCGCCCGCGACCTGCTGGTCTGGTTCAACTCCGGGGCCAACCCGCCGACCTGGTCGGCGCAGACCGTGGACGGCGACGTCTCCGGCATCAGCTCGGTCCGGGCCGCCGACCTCGACGCCGACGGCGACCTCGACCTGGTCGCCGCCGGCAACCGCGTCACCTGGTGGCGCAACGACGGCGGCAGCCCGCCGGTCTGGACCACCTTCCTGGTCGACTACTTCGTGCCGGTGGCCTGCAACGTCCAGGTCGCGGACGTCGACTCCGACGGCGACCTCGACATCCTCGGCAGCTCCTACTCCCGCGGCGAGGCCGCCTGGTGGCGCAACGACGGCGGCGAGCCGCTCGCCTGGGTCAAGCAGCAGCTCGCCACGACGCTGCCCGGCGCCCACTCGGTCGAGCCCGCCGACCTCGACGGCGACGGCGACACCGACCTGGTGGCGGTCGGCGCCGAGGTCGACACCGTGGTCGCGTTCCTCAACTCGGGCGGCGACCCCGTGACCTGGACCGAGCAGGTGCTCTCGACCACCATGCCCGGAGTCCGCTACGCGGTCGCCGGCGACCTCGACGACGACGGCCGGGTCGACGTCGTCGCCGTCGACTGGGGCGGCGCCCTGCGCTGGTGGCACAACGACGGCGGCAGCCCGCCGGCCTGGAGCGAGCACCTGGTCGCCGACGACTGCCTGCAGGGCCACTGGGTCAACCTCGCCGACGTCGACGGCGACGGCTGGCTCGACCTGCTGGTGGTGGCCTACGGCCGCCCGGAGATCGCCTGGTTCGAGAGCGACGGCGGGGCCCTCGCGACCTGGACCCGGCACCCGGTGGTGACCGGGGGCTTCGGCCCCCTCACCGCCGTCGCCGGCGACCTCGACTCGGACGGCGACCTCGACCTGGTCGGCTCCGACTTCCAGGGCGGCCGGTTCGCGTGGTGGGAGGTGGGGAGCTTCGTCGAGGAGGGCTCGCTCGACAGCGCGGTGCTCGACCTCGGCTACGGCCGCGACCGGCTGGAGCTCGACTGGGCGGCGGTCGCGCCCGCCGCCACGACCCTCGCCGTCGCCGCCCGCAGCGGCGACGACCCCTCCGACCTCGGGCCCTGGGGCGAGACGCTCGCCGCGCCGGGCGCGCTGCCCGGGGAGGTCGGTCGCTACCTGCAGCTGCGGGTGACGATGACCAGCGCCGACCCCGACCGCTCGCCGGTCCTCGACCGCCTCGGTGTCACGGCGGGCGGGGAGGGCAGCTGCGTGCCGGGCGACACGGTGCTGTGCCTCAACCGCGGCCGCTTCCGCTGCGAGATGACGTGGCGGGACCACGCCGGCGCCACCGGCTCCGCCCGCGTCGCCCCGGTCGGCTCGGACACGAGCGGCCTGTACTGGTTCTTCGGCGCCGACAACTGGGAGGTGCTGCTCAAGGTCCTCGACGGCTGCGGCGTCAACGGCCACTACTGGGTCTTCGCCGCCGCCACCACCGACGTCGGCTTCGAGCTGAGCGTGGTCGACACCGAGACCGGGGAGGAGCGCGCGTACTCGAACCCGGTCGGGCTCGCGGCCCCGGCCCTCACCGACACGACCGCCTTCGCGACCTGCCCGTAGCCGGGCGCGAGCTCGCCCGGCACCGGTCGACGGCCTCCCGGCGGGCCGCGCGCCC
>CAYTJW010000940.1:0-2580 GCA_964438135.1 uncultured Thermoanaerobaculia bacterium | reverse complement strand
GGTGCCGGCCGAGGCGGTGGTGGGGTGGGGCTTCGCCGCCGCCGCCGCCCTCACCGTGCTGGTGCTCGCTCGCGCCTCGGCCGACGGCGACGCCATGCGGCTGCTGTTCGGCAACGTGCTCGCCATCGCCCCGGCCGAGGCCGCCCTCATGGCCGGCGTGGCAGCGCTGGTGGTGGGGGTCCACGTGGCGTTCGCCAAGCGCTTCGTGTTGGTGGTGTTCGACCCCGAGACCGCGCGCGCGGCCGGGATCGCCACCGGGGCGTGGACGGCTCTGCTCTACCTCACGGTCGGAGTCGCCACCGCGGCCGCCGTGCACGAGACCGGCGCCCTGCTCGCCTTCGCCCTGCTCACCCTGCCGGCCATGGCCGCACTGCTTGCCACGCGCGGGTTGAAGGCGGCCTTCGTGGCCGCGCCGGCCATCGCCGTGGTGGCGGTCTCGGCCGGGCTGCTGCTGTCGTTCGTCTGGGACCTGCCCTCGGGGCCGTTCACCGTCGCCCTGCTGGCGGCGGTGGTGCCGGTGGCCGCGCTGGTCGGTCGCCTGGGCGAGCGGGCGCGGGGGTAGGTCCCAGCAGGGCGTGCGGCTCCTCGTCGAGCCGCCGCGATCACGCCTCCCCGCGGTCCGCCGGTCGTCGGGCCAGGGCGGCCTCGAGCGCCTGCCGCAGCTCCCCGAGACGGTAGGGCTTCTGCAGCCGGTCCGCGAGGACGAGGTCGGCGCAGCGCCGGTCGGGCTCGAGCTCGCCGTGGCTGCTGGTCGCCACGACCGGCAGGGCGGCGGTCAGGCGACGCAGCTCGGCGAGGGCGGCCGAGCCGGGCTCGTGCAGGGTCGACAGGTCGAGCAGGACGCAGTCGACGACGCCGGGGCGGCTCGCCAGCAGCGCGACCGCCTGGTCGGCGCCGGCCGCTCCCAGGGTCCGCAGGCCGAGAGCGGCGACGGTGTCCCGGGCGACGGCGCGCGCCGCCCCGTCGCGGTCGACCACCAGCACCGTCCCGGTCAGCCTGCCCGTGTCCGGCGCCCCCCCGTCCGCCCCGGGCCCCGGTCGGTCGGGCCCGGCGGTCGCCGGGGCGGCGACCGGCAGCAGGACACGGACGGCGGTGCCCCGCCCCGGCTGGCTGTCGACCAGGATCGCGCCGCGGTGGGCGCGGATGATCCCCAGCACCGAGGCCATGCCGAGGCCGCGGCCGGTGAGCTTGGTGGTGAAGAACGGGTCGAACAGGCGCAGCCGGGTCTCCTCGCTCATGCCGCAGCCGCTGTCGCGAACCTCCAGCCAGACGAAGCGCCCGGGGGCGGGTCGCGGCTCGCTGCGGCTCTGCGCCAGGAGCTCCTCGCCCGCCTCGACCTCGCCGGTGGTCAGGACCACCTCGCCCGGCCCCTCGCCGACGGCCTCGGCGGCGTTGGTGATCAGGTTCATCACCACCTGCTGGAGCTGGCCCGGGTCCCCCTGGACCGTCGGCAGCTCGGGCGCGAGCTCGAGCCGCAGGTCGACCGGGCCGGCGGTCGCGGCCCGCAACAGGTGTGCGTTCTCCTCCACCAGCCGGCTCAGGCGCACCTCGCTCACGGCGACGCGGCCGCGGCCCGCGTAGGCCAGCAGGGTGCGGGTCAGCTCGGCCGCCCGGGTCGAGGCCAGCACCGCGTCCTCGAGGCGCTGGCGCGCCGCCGTCCCCGCCGGGAGATCCAGCAGGGCGAGGTCCAGGTTGCCGAGGATCGCCAGGAGCAGGTTGTTGAAGTCGTGGGCGATGCCGCCCGCGAGCACGCCGAGGCTCTCGAGCTTCTGCGAGTGCAGCAGCCTCCGCTCGACCTCCAGGCGCTCCTGCTCGGCCCGCTTGCGGGCCGTGATGTCGAGGTTGAACTCGGCCACCATGGGGCGGCCGTCCTCGGCTTCGAAGGGGATGGTGTGGACCTCGATGGTGCGGCCGCCCTCGCGCGGCAGCACCTCCTCGGTGACCTGCACCTGGCCACTCTCGATCGCCCGGGGGATGCCGCAGCCCGGGCACGGCTCGCCCCGTCCCATGAAGTACTCGAAGCACCTGCGGCCGGCCGGGTCGCCGTAGGCCTGCTGCCACTGGGGGTCGACGTAGCGCAGGCCGAACTCGCGGTCGATGATGTCGATGTGGGTGTTGGTCACCCGCAGCACCCACTCCAGCCAGCGCTGGGTGGTCCAGCGTGCCCCCTGCTGGCCCCGCAGCTCGGCCAGCTCGGCCTCGAGCGCCGCCACCTGCCGGCGCAGGCGGGTCAGCTCCGCCGCCGCCTCGTCGCCTTCGGGTTGTGGCGCCCCCACCATCGCGATCCCCCGCCTGCCCTGTCGGTTGGCTCGAGGGGTCAAGCGTACCCGCTCGCCTCCGTCCCGGTCAAGCGGGTGACCGGGCGCGGTCACCCGCGGCGCCCGGGGGCCGCCGCGTCGTCGCGAGCGGGTCGGCGTCGAGCTCCTGCCACAGCGCCCGCGCCCGCCCCTCGAGCGCGATCTGCGCGGGCGTGGGCCCGGCCAGGCGGCCGAGGTGGGCGAGGAGGGCGTGGCAGAGGGTGGCCCGACCGCACGCGACCAGGTCGTCGAGCTGCTCGGGCCGCTCGAACCACAGCGTGGG
>CAYTJW010000939.1:473-2583 GCA_964438135.1 uncultured Thermoanaerobaculia bacterium | reverse complement strand
GGCTGGCCGCGACCGCGGCCAGGTGGTCGGCCAGCACTGCCCCCACCACCACGGGCCAGGCGCGGGGCGCCACCGCCAGGGCGAGGGCGGCGGCGCCGTGCAGGGCCGGCTGGAGCCGGAGGAACGGCGCCAGGGGCCGCTCAGCCACGGCCCGCGACCAGTGCCCGCAGCGCCTGCCGGTCGACCTTGCCTCGGGCGGTGCGGGGCAGCTCACCGACCAGCGCCACGCTGCGCGGCACCTTGTGCGGGGCCAGCCGCTGCCGGCACCAGGCCAGCACCGCCTCGGCCTCGAGCGAGCCGCCGCGGGCAACGACGACCGCCCCCACCACCTCGCCGACGCCCTCCGGCGCCGGCGCGCCCACCACCGCGACCTCGTCGACGCCGTCGAGGCCGCGGATGACCGCCTCGACCTCGCCCGGGCTGACCTTGCGGCCGCGGACGTTGACCACGTCGTCCGAGCGCCCGAGCATGACCAGCTCGCGTTCGCGCCAGGCGGCCAGGTCGCCGGTGCGGAAGCGGCCGCCGCCGAGGCGCGGGTCCGGCTCGGGGTGGTAGCCCTCCGCCACCGCCGCCGAGCGGACCGTGACCGCGCCCTCCGCCGCGGCCGTGCCGTCGTCCGCCTCGAGGGTCACCCGCACGCCGTCCACCGGCTCGCCGAGCGTGCCGCGCTCGCCCGCCGTGCCCTCGCGGTCGAAGCAGATGCCGCCGCACTCCGAGGCGCCGTAGAAGCAGTGGACGGCGTGGCCGTAGGTCGAGCGGAAACGCGCCGCGACCTCGGCCGGCAGCGGCGCGCCCGCCGTCAGCAGCATCCGCAGCGACGGCGGCAGCGGCGGCGGCTCCGCCATCCGCAGCAGTGCCTGCAGGTAGGCGGGCACGGTCGGCAGGAACGTGACGCCGCCGTCCAGGGCCGCCTGGACGCCGGCGAACGGGCCGTCGCCGTCCGCCACCACCAGCAGCGAGCCGCGCACCAGCGCCGGCATGGCGACGCTCGACAGACCGTAGGAGTGGGACATGGGGATGGCGGCCAGAATCCGCTCCGCCGCCACCATGCCCATGGTCGAGGCGAGCTGGGCGTCGTCGGCCACCAGCGCCGCGGCCGGGGCGAGGATGCCGCGCGGCAGCCCGGTCGAGCCCGAGGTCAGCTTGAGCACCGCCACCTCCGGGCCGACGTTCGCCGCGGTCGGCGGCCGCAGGCGGTCCACGACGACGTCCTCGCCCCCGCCCGGCCAGGGGTCGCGGAACGACAGCGCGAGCGAGGCGCCGAGGGCGTCGCTGACCCGTCGCTGCTCCTCCGCCGGGGTGCGGACGTCGACCAGCACCGCCGCCGCGCCGGCGCGACGCACCCCGAGCAGGGCGGCGAGGAAGGCGGGGCCGTTGGCCACCGCCAGGGTCACCAGCGAGCCGGGCTCGACGCCGGCGGCACGGAGCCGGGCGGCGACCACCGCGGCCAGGGCGTCGACCTCGCCCACCGTCGCCACCCGCCGGCCCGACACCAGCAGGGGCCGGCCCGGCCGCGCCCGCACCTGGGCGGAGAAGGCCTCGAGGACGGGGTCGGAGGTCATGCGACACCCCTTCCCGGCCCACCGGGCAAGCGGCGACGTGGGGGAGCGCCGTCCGCCCGCGCCATCGGGCACGGGCACGGGCACGGGTACGGGTACGGGTACGGTGGCATCTTCCCTCTTCCGTGGGCCGCCGCCCGCAGGCGGCGAGGCGCCCGCGCCCGCAGAGTATACTTCCCGCTCGCGCCGGGACGGCGGCTCTGGCCGCGACCGGGCCGCGGTGAGGACGATGGCAGCGACGTTTCGCGACGACGACGAGCGGGTGGTCGTCACCGGCCTGGGCGCGGTCAGCGCCTTCGGCTGGGGCGTGCCCGAGCTGCGCGCCGGCCTGACGGCCGGGCGCACGGCCCTGGCCGTGGCCCGGCGCCTCGACACCACCGGCCAGCGCACCCTCCTCGCCGGCGAGGTCCCCGACGAGCCCGCCGGCTGCGGCGACCGTTTCCCCGGCTGGCGCCACGCGAGCCAGGCCGAGCGCTTCGCCCTCGCCGCCGCCGCGGAGGCCCTCGGCCAGGCCGGGCTCGACCCGCACCGGGTGGAGCTGGGGGTCTACT
>CAYTJW010000939.1:0-434 GCA_964438135.1 uncultured Thermoanaerobaculia bacterium | reverse complement strand
GCATGCTCGAGTGCGAGCTCTTCGTCGCCCGGTTGCTCGGGGTCGAGCCCGGTTGCCCCCGTCTCGCCCTGGTCGCGTCGCAGCAGGTGGACTCCCCCGGCGACGCGGTGGCCCGCTGGGCGGGCGCCCGCGGCCCGCTCCTCACCCTGTCGTCGGCCTGCGCCTCGGGCGGTCTCGCCGTCGGCGCCGCGCGCGACGCCCTGCGGGCCGGCGACGTCGCGGTGGCCCTGGCCGGCGGCGCCGACGAGCTGTGCCGCCTCACCTCCTCCGGCTTCAACGCCCTGCGCTCGGTCGACGAGCGACCCTGCCGCCCGTTCCGGGCCGACCGCCAGGGGCTGTCGATCGGCGAGGGCGCCGGCGTGCTGGTGCTGGAGACGCTGGCGCACGCCGCCCGCCGCGGCGCACGGCCACTGGCCGAGCTGCTCGGCTGGGGG
>CAYTJW010000938.1:0-2586 GCA_964438135.1 uncultured Thermoanaerobaculia bacterium | reverse complement strand
GCCTCAGCCGAGCGGGCATGTCGCGCCTCCCCCCCGCCGCCGGGAGCATCCGCTGCCGGGGGCCGCCCCCCGCTCCGCGCAGCCGCGTCGACGGGTCGTGAGCTCGTTCCCCACGGCGGCTAGGGCAGGTCTTCCTGGTGCAGCCGCATCAGGACTCGCTCGCAGGCCGCGAGCGTCTCGTCGACGTCCTTCGCGCCGTGGGCGTTGGAGACGAAGGCCGGGCCACCGGTCTCGTGCGGGAAGAGCACGCCCTCGGTGCGCAGCGCGGCGACGAACCGCCGGTAGGAGACGTCGTCGGAGCGTTCGGCCGTGGCCCGGTCGACCACCTTGACCCGGGTCGTGTAGAGCGCGAAGACGGAGGCGACGCGGTTGACCGACAGCGGCCGCGAGAAGCGCTCGCCGAGGGCGACGACGCCGTTGACGAGCTGCTCGGTGCGACCCTCCAGGCGCTCGTAGGTGGTGTCGTTCTTGAGAATCGACAGCACCGCCTCGGCCGCGGCCAGGGACAGCGGCTGCGGCGCCGGCAGCACCCCGTCCTCGCCCAGGACCACGCCCTCGATGCCCTTGCCGAACGCCACCGCGCCGATCGGGAACCCGCCGCCGAGCGCCCCCCCGTAGAGAGCGACGTCCGGGGTCACGCCGAAGCGGGCGGCGGCGCCACCGCGGTGGAGGCGGAAGCCGGACACCCGCTCGTCGAGCACGAACAGCACCCCGGCGCGGCGGCAGGCCTCGGCGATGCGGGCCAGCACCCCGTCGGGCGCCGGCACCACCCCGATCCGGCTCATCAGCGGGTCCACCACCATGGCCGCGATCTTCGACGCGCCCGCGGCCAGAGCGGCCTCGATCCGCTCCAGGTCCCAGCCGGGCACCTCCCGCCAGAACGGCGCCTCGCGGTCGTAGGCGGCGTGGCGAGTCGAGGTGAGCGGGGCGCCGCCGTCGAGGACCAGGAACAGGTCCCGGCCGGTGGTCCGCCGGGCCCACACCAGCAGCGCCCGCATCGCCTCGTCCGAGGTGCGGGCGAGCCACCAGCTGCCGCTCCAGGGCACCATCTGCTGGAGCGACTCGGCGAGCTCGATCTCGTCCGGCACGTGGATGCCGTCGGGGACGCCGTTGAGCAGGACCTTGCGGACGGCGTCGATCACGTACTGGTTGGCGTAGCCGACGATCGCCGCGCCGCCGCCGCCGAGGTAGTCGACGTAGCCGATGTTGTCGACGTCGTAGACGCGCACCCCCTGCGCCTTCAGCGGCACCGGGTGGTGCTGGGCGCGGGCCAGCATCTCGGGCACGATGGCTGCCCTGGCAAGCAGCTCGTCACGTTTCTGGCCCATACGCGCCTCGCCGTTCCTCCGCGATCTCACTGCTCCGGCCCCAACTCCTCCTCCTCACCGAAGAAGAAGAAGGCGCGGCACCGATCCGAGCAGAACTCCCGGCCGTAACCGACAACGGCACAGCGGGGACAAAACAGGGTACGACAGATCCCGCACTCGCGCAACGAGTACTCATCGCACGGCTCGCCGCACTGCTGGCACCGCGTGCCACCACCGAACGCTGCAGACTCCATGACCTCGAGTATAACCCGGAGCCAGCCGTCCGAGGAGAGCCCCCCGACCAGGGTCGGGCCCCGTGCGACCAGCCGCCGGGCCTTGACTCCGGGCCGCCTCCGAGGCTATCGTGGCTCGCCCTGGCGGTGTAGCTCAGAGGCAGAGCAGGGGTCTCATAAGCCCTGTGTCGGTGGTTCAACTCCACCCACCGCCACCACGGCCGCGCCGGCCGGCCTCCTCGAGCCCATGCCACGGCCCTCGACCGACCGCCCCGCCGTCGCCGACTTCGGCCGGTCCTTCGCCCTCGACTTCCCGCACGTGGTCGGCAGCCGGGTGGTCGTCGCCCTGTCCGGCGGGCCCGACTCGGTCGCTCTCCTGCTCCTCCTCTCCGACCCCGACCTGCGCCTCGCTCTCGAGGCCGCCCACGTCCACCACGGCCGGCGCGGCGCCGCCGCCGACGCCGACGCCGAGCTGTGCCGCCGGCTCTGCCAGCGGCGTGACGTCCCGTTCCACCTCCTCCGGCTCGTCGTCGAGCCGCGGCCCGCGCGCGGCCTGGAGGCGTCCTGGCGCGAACAGCGCTACCGGCTGCTGCTCGAGCTGGCCGGCCGGGTGGGCGCCGCCCACGTCGCCACCGGCCACCACCGGGACGACGTCGCCGAGGGGGTGCTGACGCAGCTGCTGCGGGGGGCCTCGCCCCGCGCCCTGGCCGGGGTGGCGAGGGAGACCGAGAGCGGCGTCATCCGCCCGCTGCTGCGCTTCGACCGGGCGGCGGTCCACGCCTGGCTCGTCGCCCAGGGCGAGCCCTTCTGCCAGGATCAGTCCAACGCCGACCTCCGCCACCCGCGCAACCTGGTCCGCCACCGGCTGCTGCCGGCCCTCGAGGCGGACAGCCCGCGCCTGCGCGACCACCTCGTCGAGCTGGCGCGGGAGCTGGCCGAGGACGAGCAGGCGCTCGCCGGCGAGCTCGCCCGCACCGCCCGCTGGGCCGACCCCTGGTCGCCGTCGGGCGGGGTCCCGGTCGCGGCCCTGGCCGCCATGCCGCGCG
>CAYTJW010000937.1:0-2586 GCA_964438135.1 uncultured Thermoanaerobaculia bacterium | reverse complement strand
CTCGGTCCCCATCCAGACGCAGCCGTCGTCGTCCTCGATGAAGCCCCACACCTGCGAGGTGGGGAAGCCGGAGGCGCGGTCGAAGACCGTCATCCCGGCCGGGTTGAGCTGGTACAGCCCGCCGCCCCAGGGGCTCACCCACAGGGTGCCGTCGCGGTCCTGGTGGAGGGTGCGGATCTCCATGCTCGGGTCGGACGCGACCAGCGGCTGGCGGGCGACCGCGCCGTCGGCCCCGACCCGCCACAGGCCGGTGGCGGCGCCGACCCAGAGGCCGCCGTCGGCCGCCGGCAGCAGGGCGCGGACCAGGACCGGGCCCGGGAAGCGGTCCTCGCAGCCGGGGTGGTCCCGCTCGACGGGGCAGACGACCCCTGCCGCGGTCGCCAGCCAGAACCCGGCCGGGGTGGCGGCGACCGCGACCGCCTGGTGCCCGCGGGAGAGGTCGGCGGGCGGGGTGGGGAGCGCGGGGCTGACCCGCTCGCCGTCACAGCGCTGGAGCGAGCCCGCCAGGACCAGGGGCCAGGTCCACGGGTCCTCGGCCGCGATCGGCCCGGGCGGCGCGGAGATGCGGCTGACCGGCTCCGCCAGCAGCAGCTCGGCGCCACCGTCGGACCAGCGCCACAGGCCCGTCCCGTTGCCCACCAGGAGAGCGTGCCCCAGGTCGTGCAGGGCGGTCACCGTCGAGGCCGGCTCGCCCGGCCCCGGCCAGGCCCGGAAGCGCAGGCCGTCCCACAGCGCCAGGCTGCCGGAGTCGGTGCCCAGCCAGACGCGGCCGTCCGCCCCGGGCGCGAGGGCGGTGACCACGTCGTCGGGCAGGCCGTCGGCGGTGGTGAAGGTGTCGAAGCGGTGGCCGTTGAATCGCGACACGCCGCCCTGGGTCGCCACCCACAGCTGGCCGTGGCTGTCGTGGGCGAGGGCCATGACCTGGGACTGGGCGAGCCCGTCGCGGACGCCGTACGGTCGGGTCGGGATCCACTGGCCGGCGGCAGGGGGCGCGGCCAGGGCGACGCTCGTCAGCGCCAGCAGGGTTGCGGCTCGGGGTCGCGCCGTCACGGTCGGCGCAGTATCGCACAGGGTCAGCCGCCCGAGCCCCCCGTTCGGCGCGCCGCGGTCGGTCCCGTTCCCGGCTCCCCCGCCGCGCGGCCGGGCGCGGCGCCCCCGACCTGGATATAATCGCGCTTGGGGGCGGTTGTCCACATGCGGGTCCTGGTCGCCGACGACAGCGAGACGGTGCGGCGGGTCCTCAGGGCCAACCTGCAGTCGTGGGGCTACGAGGTCGAGGAGGTCGCGGACGGGGAGGCGGCGCTCGCCGCCCTGACCGCCGAGAACCCACCGGCGATCGCGATCCTCGACTGGGTGATGCCGGGGCTGGAGGGCCCCGAGGTGTGTCGGGCCCTGCAGGAGTCGAGGCGCAAGCAGCTGGTGTACCTGCTGCTGCTGACCACGAGGTCGGCCGAGAAGGACCTGATCTACGCCCTCCAGTGCGGCGCGCACGACTTCGTCTCCAAGGAGGTCTCGAGCGACGAGCTGCGGGCCCGGGTCGGCGTCGGCCGACGGCTGGTCGAGCTCGACCAGCTCAAGAACAAGTTCCTCGGCATCGCGGCCCACGACCTGCGCAACCCCCTCGGCTTCACGATCGGCATGTGCGAGGTCCTGCTCGGCGGGCGCACCGGCCCCCTGACCGAGAAGCAGCGGGGGATCCTGGAGCGGATCGCCGCGAGCGGCGAGCAGATGCTGCAGCTGGTCAACGACCTGCTCGACGTGGCCGCCATCAACAGCGGCAACCTGGCGCTCGACCGCACGGTCGGCCAGCTCGCGCCGCTGATCGAGGAGCGGGCGGAGCTGATGCAGCTCGCCGCGTCGCGCAAGGGCATCCGCATCACCCTCCACCTGGCCGAGGTGCCGCCCGTCTGCCTCGACCCGCTGCGGGTGGCGCAGGTGGTCGACAACCTGCTGTCGAACGCGGTCAAGTACTCCGCACCAGGGACCAGGGTGCGGGTGTTCATGGTCAACGAGGCCCCCCTGGTCCGGGTCGCGGTCGAGGACCAGGGGCCCGGGATCTCGGCGGAGGACCGGGGTCAGCTGTTCGGCGAGTTCCAGCGCGGCCGCGAGCGGCCGACCGGGGGCGAGCGGAGCACCGGCCTCGGCCTGGCCATCGTCAAGCGGATCGTCGAGGCGCACGGCGGCACCCTGGCGGTGGACAGTCAGCCGGGGCGAGGCTCGACGTTCTCGTTCACGGTCCCGCTGGCGGAGTAGGCCCCCCGGGCATCGTCCAGCGCCTCGTCTGGCGCCGCCGGCGGCTCGGCCCGGCGTGTGGCCACCTCGACCGGCGCGCCAGGGGTCCGCGTCCGGTCGCGAGGCGGGGCGGGAACGCACCGCTCAGCGGAGCTCGCGCTCGAGCGGTGCTCGACCGGCACCAAGGCCCCCAGCAGGTGCCAGGCCCGAGATGAGTGTGATAACTGCCGCCGGCACCTGCAAGCGCCGAACTGGAACCCGACTGGAGCTTTGAGTTGTCACACTTATCTCGGGCCTGGCGCCTATTCGGCGAGCGCGGCACCGTTATCACGGGGCGCGCCCAGCTAGCATTCT
>CAYTJW010000936.1:1754-2590 GCA_964438135.1 uncultured Thermoanaerobaculia bacterium | reverse complement strand
GGCCACCTCGAGCACGACCTGGGCGAGGTCCCCGCCGCGCGCCGGGCGCTCGAGCACCACCTCGGTGCCGTGCGGGGCGGGGGCCGGGACGAGGCGCTCGACCCGCTCCAGGTGGCCGTCGAAGCGCAGCTCCCAACCCTGCCCGCGGCGCGGGTGGGACCTCACCACCAGGGCCTCCGGCTCGAAGCGGAGCACCGACCAGAAGCCGACCCCGAAGCGGCCCGCCAGCCCGCGCTCGCCGCCCTTGCTCGACGCGTACAGGGTGAGGAGGAAGCGGCGCGCCTGGTCGAGCTCCATGCCGTCGCCGTCGTCGCGGAACGACAGCCGCTCGCGGCCGCCCTCCACGACCGCCTCGACCGCCACCCGCCCGGCGCCGGCGTCGCGCGCGTTCTGCAGCAGCTCGCGCACCAGCACCCACGGGTCGGAGCCGTAGCGCTCGGCCTCGGCCCGCGCCCGGTCGCGGAACTCGGCGGTGCGGTCGCTCACCCGGGAAGTGTAGCCGCAGCCGCCGGGACCGGCTCGGGCGGCAGGCCCGCGGCGCGGGGGTCAGGCCACCCCGAGGGCGTACCCCGCCAGCAGCTCGGCGTGGCGCTCCCGGTAGGCGCGCACCGCGGCGGGCAGGTGGCCCAGGATGTCGCGGGCGGTCACCCCGTCCTCCCCCACCTGCCGCGCAGCCAGGTCCCCCGCCACCCCGTGCACGAACACCCCGGCGACCACCGCCTCGGGCAGGGGCAGGCCGAGCCCGGCCATGGCGGCGACGGCGCCGGTGAGGACGTCGCCGGCGCCGGCCGTCGCCATGCCCGGGTTGCCGCTCGGGTTGACCCTGACCTCGCCGT
>CAYTJW010000936.1:0-1744 GCA_964438135.1 uncultured Thermoanaerobaculia bacterium | reverse complement strand
CGGGGAAGCCGACCAGGGAGTGGGCGCCCTTGAGGACGACGATGGCGCCCAGGTCCCGGCAGGCGCGGCGGAGGGCGCCGACCGGGTCGGCGCGGAGCTCGGCCGGGGCCAGGGCGAGGAGGCGCGCCATCTCCCCCGGGTGCGGCGTGAGCACGGTCGGGTGCTGCCGCCGCCGCACCGCGTCGAGGTCGGTCGCCACCGCGGTCAGGCCGTCCCCGTCGAGGAGCAGCGGCCGCGGCACCGCCGCCGCCAGCCGCCGGACCAGCTCCTGGGTCTCCGGCTCGAGGGACAGGCCCGGCCCCACCACCACCAGGTCGACCGCCCCGGCCAGCTCGCGCAGCCGGTCGAGGCCGGACAGGGCCAGGCTGCCGGCGGCGGTCTCCTCCTGCGGCGCCAGCACCACCTCGCTGGCCAGGGCGGCGACGACCGGGGTCACCGAGCGGGGGGCGGCGAGGCGGGCGTAGCCGCCGCCGGCCTTGAGCATGGCCAGGGCGGACAGGCTCGGGGCACCGTAGTAGCTGGCCGCCCCGGCCACGAACAGGGCGTCGCCGACGCTGCCCTTGTGGGCGTCCCGGGGGCGACGCGGCAGGGGCGGAGGGGCGGCGAGCGCGACGCGCAGCTCGGGCGAGTCGAGGAGCGCCGGCGGGAACGAGATCGGGCAGACCCAGAGCGCGCCCCCCAGCTCCGCCCCCGGGAAGAGCAGGTTGCCGAGCTTGGGCAGGCCGAAGGTGACGGTCGCCTCGGCCCGCACCGCCACGCCCCGCACCAGACCGGTGTCGCCGTCGACGCCGGACGGGATGTCGAGGCTCAGCACCGGCTTGCCGCTCGCGTTGACGGCCGCGATCACCTCGGCCATGGCCCCCCCGACCTCGCGCTGGAGGCCGGTGCCGAGGAGGCCGTCGACCGCCACCTGGCACCAGCCGAGCGCCTCCCCGACCTCGGCCGGGGTGGCGTTGGCCACCGCCTCGACGCCGCAGCCGAGGGCCGTCTGCCAGTTGCCGCGCGAGGTGGGGCCGTAGCGCTCCGGGTCCCCGACCACCAGCACCCGCACCAGCCCCCCCTCGGAGCGGAGGCGGCGCGCCACCACCAGGGCGTCGCCGCCGTTGTTGCCGGTGCCGCACAGCACCGCGAAGCGGCGCCCGCCGACCCCGTGGCGCTGGCGCAAGACCGCGACCGCGGCCAGGCCGGCGTTCTCCATCAGGATCGGCTCGGGGATCCCGTGCTCCTCGACCGCGCGCCGGTCGAGGGCGCGCATCTCGCCGACGGTCGCGACCTTCATCGCCGTCCCCTCCTCGACCGCATCATTGAGCAAGCCCGGGCCGCGATCAAGGGGCAGGCGGTGAGGCGCAGGTCGCCGGCCGCCCCGGCGCCGCCCCCAGCACCACCACCACCCGACCGCCGACCCGGCGGCGCTCGAGCTCCCGGAAGCAGCCCGCGGCCTCGGACTCGAGCCGCGCCCACTCCCGGTCGCTGAGCAGGGCGAGGAAGTCGTCGCCGTCGCGGGCGAGGGCCGGCTCGAGGCGGACGGCGCGCTCGGTCGGCAGGCCGCCGTAGAACCGGTAGCCCTCGGGCTGGACCCCCTTGAGGCAGGGGATGGTCTGCGGCCGCTCGGGCCGGGCGGCCAGCTCCGCCGCCAGCCCGCGCGCCGACTTCATGGGGTCGAGGACCGGGAACACCAGCAGCGCGACGAGCGTGCCGCAGGCGCACCAGCCGCCGAGGAGCGCCGCCGCCCAGCCGGGCGTCG
>CAYTJW010000935.1:0-2591 GCA_964438135.1 uncultured Thermoanaerobaculia bacterium | reverse complement strand
CCCGTGCCGGCCGGGTAGCCGCCCGCCCCCCGGCCGCGCGCCGGTTGGCGGGGCACAGCGAGACAACCGGGAACGGGGCCGACCGACGTCGGCCGGGGAGGTCGTCATGACTGCACTGAGGAGATCCGTGCTCACGCTGGCGCTGGTGATCGGCGCCGGGGCCGTCGCGAGCCTCGCGAGCGCAGGGAGCGGGGGAGTGACGGGGGTGGTGTTGGGACCGGGCGGGGAGGGGCTGGCCGGCGCCGAGGTCACCCTCCGCCGCGCCGCCGACGGCGCGGCCACCGTGCTGGTGACCGGCGAGGGGGGCGAGTTCCGGCGGTCCGGGCTGGAGCCGGCCCGCTACGAGCTGGAGACCAGGCTGGCGGGCTTCGTCGACACCGGCTCGGCCGAGGTCGACGTGGCGGCGGACCGGGTCACCCGGGTGGAGGTCGTGCTGGCCAGCCTGACCTTCGCCGCCGCGGTGGAGGTGAGGGCCGCCAGCCGCCTCGACAGCCTCGAGGCGGCCGAGCTCGAGGGCCGCGGCGACGCCGACCTCGGCCAGGCGCTGGCGCGAGTACCCGGGGTGTGGAAGGTGCGCCGGGGGGGGATCGCCAACGACGTCGTCGTGCGCGGCTTCCGCGAGGACGACGTGGCGGTGCTGGTCGACGGCGCGCGCGTCGCCGGGGCCTGCCCCAACCGCATGGACCCGCCCGCCTTCCACCTCGACTTCGCCGAGGTGGAACGGGTCGAGGTCGGCTCCGCCGCCGGCCAGCTCGCGGCCCAGGGCGCGCTCGGTGGCCTGGTCAGCGTCGTCACCCGCCAGCCCGAGCCGGGCCTCCACGCCGAGGTCGCCATGGTGGGCGGCAGCTTCGGCCTCTCGAACCCGAGCGCGACCGCGAGCTACCGCGGGCGCCATGCCGCCGTCCTGGTCGGCGGGTCGAGCCGCTCGAGCGAGCCCTACCGGGACGGCTCGGGCGAGCGGATGACCGCGGCCGCGAACTACTCTGCCGCGGCCGAGGGCGAGGACGCCTACCAGGTCGGCACCGCCTGGGGGAGGTTCTACCTCCTGCCCGGCGACGGTCACGAGCTGGAGCTGTCCTACTCCCGCCAGGAGGCGGACGGGGTTCTCTACCCCGGCCTCAGGATGGACGCGGTGTTCGACGACACCGACCGCCTGACCCTCGGTTACCGCCACGCGCCGCAGCGGGGCTGGCTGCGGTCGGTGGCCGCGACCGCCTACGCCACCGGCGTCGACCACTGGATGGACGACAGCCTGCGGTCGACCGGCGCCGGGGCGCCGCGCGGCTGGGCCATGGGTACCCGGGCCGAGACCCGCATGACCGGGCTCAACCTCGTGGCGGAGTCGTCCTCGCTCGCCTTCGGCGTCGAGGCCTACCGGCGCGAGTGGGACGCCTGGACCGAGATGGCCGGCATGGGCTACATGCGCCAGTTCTCGATCCCCAACGTGGACATGGAGGTGGTCGGGGCGTCCGCGAGTTGGCGGCGCGACCTCGGCGCCAGGACCCGCCTCGAGCTGGGCGGCCGGTTCGACCGGGTGGACAGCGTGGCCGACCCGTCCCTCGCCAACACCGACCTCTACCTCGCCTACCACGGGACCCGGGCGACCGACGCGTCCTTCGCCGACCCCTCCTTCTCGGCCCTCCTCGCTCACCAGCTCGGCCACGGCCTGGGGCTGCGCGCCGGGGTGTCGCGCAGCGTCCGGCCGCCGGACCCGCGCGAGCTCTTCTTCGCCCTCAAGCGGCAGGGCTCGGACTGGGTCGGCAACCCGGGTCTCGAAGCCCCCCGCGACACCCGCGCCGCCCTCGGCGCGACCTGGGACCTGGGGGTCGGGGTGGTCACGGCCGACGTCTGGTACGACCGCGTCGACGACTACGTCACCGTCTACGACCAGCAGCGGCTCGGCCAGGTGCCGGGGGTGATGAACCCGGTCGCCCGGAGCTACGCCAACGTCGACGCCGAGCTCGTGGGCGCCGCCCTGCAGGCGACCGCCGCGGTCTCGTCGAGCGTCTCGCTGGCCGCGAGCGCGGCCTACGTGCGGGGCAGCAAGGACGCCCGGCCCGAGCTGGGGCTGAGCGCCGGGCCGCTGGCCGAGATGCCGCCGCTGTCCGGCCGGCTGGCCGTGCGCTGGCAGCGTCGCAGCGTGTTCGGCGAGGCCGAGGTGGTGGTCGCGGACGACCAGGACCGGGTCGACGCGGACCTCGGCGAGACGGCGACCCCGGGCTGGGCGGCGCTCAACCTCTCGGGCGGCGTGAGCCTCGGCCAGTGGCGGCTGCGGGCCCTGCTCGGCAATGCCTTCGACCGCACCTACCGGGAGCACTTCTCCTACCAGCGCGACCCCTTCCGCTCCGGCTACACGGTCAACGAGCCGGGCCGGAGCTTCGCCGTGACCCTCGGCTGGAGCGGTTGATCGGCAGCCCGGAGGCCGCGGTCAGGCCCCGGCGCCGTCCAGGCTGGCGTCCTTGAGGAAGCGGTAGAAGGTGGCGCGCGACACGCCCAGGGCCTTCGCCGCCCGCAGGCGGTTGCCGCCGGTCGCCCGCAACGCCTCGACCACCGCGTCCCGCGTCAACCGCGCCCGCGGCGGCGGCAGGGCC
>CAYTJW010000934.1:0-2591 GCA_964438135.1 uncultured Thermoanaerobaculia bacterium | reverse complement strand
CCGCGGCCTCGAGCTCCGCCGGGCCCGCGCGGGCGACCACCGCCACCGTCCGGCCGTCGAAGGGCGAGGCCACCTCGAAGCGGTCGTCGCTGTCGACCCACTCGCCGGCGAGGAACATCCTGGTCGTCTCCATGACCCCTCCCTGATCCCCCATCTTACCCTCCCCACCGTACCCGTACCCGTACCCGAGCCCGCTGCTCCGGTCCGGCCCACCCAGGCTGTGCTACCGTGTCGCGGCGCGCGGCGGAGGTGAGGCGATGCGTCGCGACCGGACCTCGAGGCTCGTCCTCCTGGCAACCCTGGTGATCGCGGCCGGCGTGGCGGCGCCGGCGGCGGCGAGCGAGGCGGCCGCGGGCGCCGAGCACAACCTGGGCGAGGTGCTGCCGCTGTGGTCGGTGCTGCCGTTCGCCGGCATCCTGCTGTCGATCGCCCTCTTCCCGCTGCTGGCGCCGCACTTCTGGCACCACCACTTCCCGAAGGTGTCGGCGTTCTGGGCGCTGGCCTTCGCCGTCCCGTTCCTGGCCGCCTACCGCGCCCCGGCCCTGCACGACATCCTCCACATCTACATCGTCGACTACATCCCCTTCATCATCCTGCTGTGGTCGCTGTTCACCGTCTCGGGCGGGATCCTGGTGCGGGGCTCGTTCACCGGCACGCCGCTGCTCAACGCGCTGTTCCTCGCCATCGGCACGGTCATCGCCTCGTGGATCGGCACCACCGGCGCGGCCATGCTGCTGATCCGGCCGGTGCTGCGCGCCAACGCCCGCCGCCGCTACCGCGCCCACACCGTGGTGTTCTTCATCTTCCTGGTCGCCAACATCGGCGGCTCGCTGACCCCCCTCGGCGACCCGCCCCTGTTCCTCGGCTTCCTGCACGGGGTGCCGTTCTTCTGGACCTTCCAGCTGCTGCCCGAGACCCTCATGGTGGCGGCCATCGTCCTCGCCCTCTACCTCGCCCTCGACCTCTACCTCTACCGGCGCGAGCCGGCGGAGGGACGAAAGGCGGCGGACGGGCCGCAGGAGAAGCTCAAGATCGAGGGCCTGCACAACCTGCTCTTCCTCGCCGGCATCGTCGGCGGGGTGCTGCTGTCCGGCCTGTGGCGGGCGGGCGAGGTCAACATCCTCGGCATCCACCAGCAGGTCGAGAACCTGGTGCGCGACGCCATCCTGGTCGCGATGGCCCTCGGCTCGCTCTACGCGACGAGCCGCAAGACGCGTCAGGACAACGAGTTCGGCTGGGGGCCGATCCTCGAGGTGGCGTACCTGTTCGCCGGCATCTTCATGACCATCATCCCCGCGCTGGCCATCCTCCGCGCCGGCGAGCACGGCGCCCTGGCCTCCCTGGTCCGGGCGGCGGACAGCCCCGCCGCCTACTTCTGGCTCACCGGCGGGCTGTCGTCGTTCCTCGACAACGCCCCGACCTACCTGACGTTCCTGTCGACCGCGCTGGGCCGCTTCTTCGCCGGCATGCCGGAGCGCGAGGCGATCGCGGCCCTGATCGCCCAGCAGGCGGTGTTCCTCAAGGCGATCTCGCTCGGCGCGGTGTACATGGGCGCCAACACCTACATCGGCAACGCGCCCAACTTCATGGTCAAGTCGATCGCCGAGGAGTCGGGGGTCGAGATGCCGAGCTTCTTCGGCTACATGTTCAAGTACTCGGTGCCGATCCTGATCCCGGTCTTCGTCCTGGTGGTGGTGATCTTCTTCTAGGGCTCCCGGGTGGGGCGAGGAGGCGGCCATGGCGTACGTCGAGGTGGAGATCAGGGGTGCGGGCGAGCGGGCGGTCGGCTTCGTCGAGGGCTTCCGGGCCGGCCGCGGCGACGCGCGCCCGGTGTGGTACTGCGACGTCCAGGGCGTCGGTCACTCCGGCCTGCTCGAGGCCCTGCGCCAGAAGCTCGGCCGCCTGACCCACCTGGTGGCACCCGAGGACCTGGCCCGGGACCTGGGCGCGGCCATCGCGGCGTCGGCCGCGCTCGGCCTCGAGGTGGCCGGGAGCGAGCCGGTCGGGGAGGCGGAGGTCGAGGTCGAGGTGGAGTGCTTCTCGGCCGAGGTGGGCGCCGAGCTGCGTCGCCTCGCGGTGTCCGACCTCCCGGCCGGCGTGGTCCTCGAGGCTCCCCGCCTGGAGGAGAAGTCGGACCCCGACGCGCGCGGCACCGAGGGCTACGCCCCGGCCCACCACTACACGCTGCTGGCATCGGGGCGCTACGTCGGGCCGGTCGAGGGGGTGCTGGCCGTGGTCGCCCGCCTCGAGGGTCGCGACTTCGTGCGCCTCGGCCCGGTCCGCATGCGCCGCACCCCGTGAGACCGGTCGCCTTCCTGTCCGACTTCGGCCTCGCCGACCACTACGTCGGCGTGGTCCACGCCGTGCTCGAGCGCGAGGCGCCGGGCGCGACCCGGCTCGACCTCGGCCACGCCGTCCCGCCCGGTGACGTCGCCGCCGGGGTCTTCCTGCTGCGCTGCGCCTGGCCCCACCTGCCGGCCGAGACGGTGGTGCTGGCGGTGGTCGACCCCGGCGTCGGCACCGGCCGCCGGGCGCTGGCGGCGCGGTTCGGCGCCCGCGTGCTGGTGGCGCCCGACAACGGCCTCGCCAGC
>CAYTJW010000933.1:0-2594 GCA_964438135.1 uncultured Thermoanaerobaculia bacterium | reverse complement strand
CGGCCAAAGGCGTCTAACATGGCGTTGCAGCGGACCCGGCCGCGCCCTGGTTCCTTCTGATTGTGTTCAACTTGCAGCGTTCCGGCTTCCCGTAGCGCGCGGCGGCCGGGCCGCTGAACGCCAGCGTTAGGCGTCGTACTCTACGGCCTGCCACCCGCAGCGAGGCAGCTGCGCCTCCGTTTCCGCAAGCGCTCCACCCATACCATGTGAGGTCGACATGGCTGGCTCCATCCACCTGGCTCTGAAGTTCGAACCCACCCCAGAGAACGCCCCTCGGCTGGCGGACCTAATCATCCGCCCAGCGCGCGAGCTATCCGGTGTCACGCTCGACTACACGCCCCGATCCCTGCCCCACGTCGACGAGATCGTCAGCGGCTTCGCAAAGGGCGGTGCTCGTCTCGACGAGATCGCCGAGACGCTCTACTCCTTCGGCTGTTACCTCGGCGAAGTCGTGGTCCGCAACACCGGCGCAACATGGCGCTTCGCACACGAGACTAAGATGAAGGACGTTGCGGGCTACGGGCTCGTCGTCCAATTCACAGAGGACGACCTCTGTAATCCTATTGCCAAGGTCTTCAAGCTCTTCGAGCACGGAGCTCAGGACAGCGTCGCGTACTTCTACGCCGTCTTCGCAAAGAAGCACGAGTTGCAGAAGTCTCCTGGGATTCTCCGCCGCCTGTTCCGCAGGAAGGCCAACACCGACGCCTAACAGCGCGTTGCAGCGGACCCGGCCGCTTCCTGGTTCTCCCTGATTGCATTCAACTTCCAGCGTCTCGGCTTCCCGTAGCGCGCGGCGGCCGGGCCGCTGAACGCGAGCGTTAGGCCGCTTTCGCCTCACGCGCGGCCCCGTACTCTTCAAGACTGACCAGTGAGCCCACCCTTCTGGGGAGCAGAGCATGAACGAACTCGAACAAGAAGTGGCCCGAGCCGCAGAACGCGCTGTCGCCATGTCGGAGGACCGCGGGGGAGCCGTCCTGGACTACTCGGAGGCCAGCCTTGCGGTCCTCGAGGAGATCTTGGACGAAGCAAGCGAATACGCGCTCTCTGCCAAGCAGACCAAGATCCTCGTCGAAGACCTCGGCTCCTACGTGCTTGAGGTCGCACGAAGAAACCACGGCGGCGTCTACCAGTGGTTTGAGCGCCGAGACCAGCCCGTTCTGGTCGTCGGGGAACCCGCATTCCATGTCGCGCTCCTCGCCTGGGACAAGGTCAGGGGCAGGCTGGCCGGTGACACCGCCGACGACATCCCCTTCCACTACCAGGGCTTTGCCGAGCGCGTCAGGAAGGCCCAGCCCAATGACCGAGTCCTGCTCGTTTAGCAGCGCGCCCCCTCCTCCACGCCGTTGCGCAGCGGCCTAACAAGGCGTTGCAGCGGACCCGGCCGCTACCTGGTTCTCCCTGCATGTGTTCAACTTGCACCCCACCGGTTTCCCGTGGCACGCGGCGGCCGGGCCGCTGAACGCCAGCGTTAGGCGTCGAGGTGACATGACATGCTAATCCGTCAGCCACACTGGGCAGTCGACAGTGCAGGATGGTCCATCGACCAGTCCGCAGAGTGCATCACCCTCTGTCCGGCAGATGTGGACGCGGCTCTCCAGTTCAGTTGCCATCGCAAGCGCATGGGTGACGTAACTACCGAGGAGATGCACTCTTATGCCACGAACAACGTGTCGCCGTTCGGCGCCACTCCCGAACCAGTCTTGATCGGGCCGTTCTCTGGCTTCACCGCCGAGTTCGAAGACAGCGACAGATTCTGGCGCCGTTGGTGGCTCGCGTCCGGTCGCACGCACCTCTTCATCACCTTCAACTGCGCACCAGGCAACCGTTCAGACCACTCCCGCGTTGTCGACTGGATCCTCTCCACTCTCCGAGTCCTCGGCGCCTGACCAGCGACTGAGGCGGACGCGCCTTCGCTGTTTCTCGCCGGGACGCTGAAGCGCGGCGCTTGAGTCCTCTCTGTGAGGATCCCAGCCTTCCCTATCCAGCGGCTGCCCCCTCCCTGCCGCCGATCACTGCCATTCGCAGACCGGGGATAGGACGCCGAACGAGCGCCCGTATGCCAGTCACCGATCACTTGGCGCTGCAACGTCAGACCTGCTCCCGATTCCACGCCGACTTCCTCGAGTCGCCCCCATACTCCAAGCTGGGCCTCGCGCTTGCTTCCCTCGCCGGCCAGCAACCTGTCAATGGCCTCCGCCTTCGTCCCGACCCAGGAACATCTGGCTGGTTTATCTGGGCAGGCGAGCACTTCTCCGAGGCGCCCGACTTCTTTTCACCTCTCCATGTCGTTCACCTACCCAAGTACTGCCCCGCTGTCATCCCCTATCTCGGTCTTCCTCCCGGCTGGCGCTTCCTCATTGCGCCAGGCCATGAGGATGCCTGGTTCGACCCCAGCCTGCTCGCCGACGTGGCGGTTCATCAGGCCGACGCCTAACCCGCCGTTGCAGCGGACAAGGCCGCTCCCCGGTTCGTCGTGAAGCTCGTCAATCTCGTCGCCTGCCGCCTTCGCGGTAGCGCCTGCGGCCTTGCCGCTGAACGGCAGCGTTAGCCGGCATACTCAAGGCCCAATGCGCCTCGCCGTCCTCAGCTCCCTG
>CAYTJW010000932.1:0-2603 GCA_964438135.1 uncultured Thermoanaerobaculia bacterium | reverse complement strand
CACCCCGGCCAGGCGCCAGCTCCGCCGGCAGGCGGCGCCCATGGCCAGCACGGCCGGGAGCAGGAAGGTGGACGGCGGTGCCGAGGTGCTTTGCGGGTCTCACACGCCATGCAGGAGCATCGTGCAGCGCCATGGAATCGAGCGATAGCGCTGGTGGTCGCCGGCGATGCTGGGACGATCCTCGAACGCTACCTCCTACGGTAGTATGAGCCCGCACAATGAGGCCGTGAGGTGTGCGGTGTCGGCGACGCCTATTCTGAGCGAGTCTCATGTCGACAGCCTAGTCACCACGTTTGCGAGGTGGGGGCATCCCCTCCTGTCCCGGGCTCCCTCGGGTCACGAATCGTCGATCGGGGGCGGAACCGCCGAGGGATGTCGGCAGGTTCTTGCGCTCTTGCATTTCCTCGTATGGGAAGCGGAGGTGGACCCCCCGCTTGCGGTCGAGTTCACCGACTTGGGTGGCAAGACCCTCGTGCCGATCGCCGGCCTTCTCGATCTCCGCTCCGGTGACAACCAGCAACGCAGCTCTCTGACGTCTCGATTGCTGCTGGGCCTTGAGCCCTTCTGCAAGAAGGTCCTTGCCCTTCTCGCGGAGGACCGAAAGTGGCTCCACCCTCGGAGGGGGGGCCTAGGCACCTACATCGGCGAGCTTGAGCGACGAGGTCTGATCCCATATGGACTGCATCTGACTCAGCAGGAGTTCGAAAGCACCGACGGCTGGACTGAACGATCGTCGTACGAGAATGCTGTCCGAGATGTAGTTCCTGGCAGGCACGATGCTGCCCACAGGGCGGTCCCTCCCGCCGACTGGCTGTGGCAGAGCGCAGTTGCATTCGTGCTGGGGATAGTCGACACGAATCGCGGGGCCCTTGAGAGACTCCGCGCCTCCCAAGGCAGAGTTCCGGTGGTGTGGAGTTCGGCGGCACACGCGCCCCTAGGGCTCGCGCCGTGGAGACGTATGGCCACGGGCGGGCCCGAGCCGCTGACGACTCGGCAGCCAAAGGCGGATGAGTGGCGACGGCTGATCTCGCAGGCGGCGGCGACCCATGCGCAGTCGATCATCGTTCTGGGTACTCCCGGTTGGGGAAAGTCGGTCTTCATCGCTCGTGCCCTTGACGGCATTGACTTGCCGATTCACTTCGTGGACCTGGCTGACGCGGTAACTAGGCCAGCCCTTGCTGAGGCATTCCTCAACGGAGTCCCTGTGACAGGGGCGTGGCGCGCGGCTGTCGACCGCGCGCCTGAGGCCGCTGTCTCGGCGGTCTCGGCGTGGATGGGGATGCCGGGGATTGTCGTCTTCGAGAACCTCCACCGCCCTCCCTCAGCGGAGAAGGTGGCGAACCTCGGTCCCATGTTGGAGAAGCTCAGGAACTCGGGACATCTGGTCATTGTCGAGGCGTGGCAGGACCCGTCTGGAATCGTCCGGGCCCCTCAGGGCCATGTTCGGACGTGCGCCCAAACAGAGATGGCACCGCTGACATCGGCTGAAGTGGAGTGCTGGGGTAAGAGGCTGCTGCAGCGGCCGCTTACCGCGGATGAGATCAGTACACTGGGGGTGTTCGCTGGCCACCCACTGGCGATTCGTCGCGGACTCGAGCTGCTCCGCGAGAGTCCACCCGGTCTTCCTGCGCCGAGTCATGACGAGCTGCTCCAAGTCGCTCTCGACCTCGAGCGCATGGAAGGCGATTTTCAGGACCTCTTCTGTGAGACGCTCTCAGCAGCGAGCACGGGCCTTGCTGGACAGCTCCTCACGTCAGGTTTGGCGACTTGGTTCGGGTTGTTGCCGTGGTCTCAACCGACTTTCGACATGCTCGAAGACGTACAACCAGCCACGATTCGGCGCCTCCTCTCGGTGGGGTTGCTCACACTCGAGGATCGACGGCTTCGGGTTGAGGCTTGGGGCAGGTTCTATGGGCTCCGGCGCATTCTCGAAGCGCCAGAGCTTGTCGCTTGCTGCGCCGACCGGCTGCAGGGTATTGCCGTGGCCGTTCCCACAGCGGATCGTGAACGCCAGCGCCGGCATCTTGCGAGCCTCCTTCCTCGTTTTCGAGCATCACGGGCAGTGCTTGCCGGTCTCCTTGAACGGCTGCCGATCGCGCAACCCGTTGAGGACGTGATGTTCGTCAGGCCGACTGCGCCGTACCACGCCCCAGCTGAGGCTGACGTGATTGCCAGCGGGTTCGAGTACGCCACGCCGGCATCGCCAACCGACTCGTCCTTCCAGCAAGCCTCGGCAGCCGGGCAGTTGCCTGTAGAGGAGGAGCTGTGGCTGCTCGAGAGCGCCGGTCGTCGCGGTGACGCTGACGCGGTCGAACGACAGCTTGCCCGATGGGCTGCGACGCCCGCTATGCCGATTCGGCGGTGGCTGGGAGCAGAATGGTGGGCAGTCAAGGCGCTTCATCGCTCGATTACCGGGTTGAGCGGATCTGTGCAGCGCCAGGTTGAGGTCTACCGACAGGCCGTCCACCTCCTACCCGAGGCCGTCGCGGACCATGCTTCTACCAGGGCCTGGGTTGCGCGCTTCCTGGGTGGCGCGGGCGAAAGAGCGCCAGACCTCCTGACACGCGGAGGCCAAAGTTCTCTGGTACAGGGGGTTGACAACC
>CAYTJW010000931.1:0-2604 GCA_964438135.1 uncultured Thermoanaerobaculia bacterium | reverse complement strand
CGGCGGGCGGGCCCCTGGGGGAGCGGGCGCGGTCGTGCCTGCACCTGGAGTCGATCTTCCTCGCCCGGACGGGCAGCGACCTGCTGGCGGGGGGGGAGGTCGAGGACGCGGTGCAGGCCCTGACCATCGCCGCCGGCCTCTACCCGCCCAACGCGGTGGCCTGCTACAACGCCGCCTGCGCCCTGGCCCGCGCCGGCGACCCCGCCCGGGCGATGGCCATGCTCCAGGGGGCCGCCCGCGGCCGTTTCGCGGACCTCGACCTGCTCGAGCGCGACCCCGACCTCGCCAGTCTGCGCCCGCTCGACGGCTGGGCCGCGGTCCGCGCCGCGGTGGCCGCCAACCGCGAGCAGGGCCTCGAGCCCCTGCGCTACGACTTCGGCGGGCCGTGACGCGAGCCGGGCCGCCTACCGGAACTCCACCCGGGCCGCGGGCGCCGGCAGGGCGGCGAGGAGGAGGACGGCGGCGAGCGGGGCGGGTGGTATGGCGGGCACCTCCGCCGGGGTTCAACTCGAGGCGGTCACCGTCGATTCCGTTCCGGCCAGGCGCTGGACGATGGTGCGGGCGCCCTCGAGCGCGACCTGCATGGCGGCCTCCTCGACCCCGGCCACCTCGGCCGGGTCGGCGAAGGGGCGGTCGTCGCCGATCACCGCCAGCAGCGCGCCGGTGCGGACCACCGCGGCCGGGTCCGGGGCCGCGGCCAGGGGCGGGTGGGCGGTGGTGTGGACCGCGGCCAGCACGAACAGGTGGGCGGCCTCCATCTCGCTCGCCAGCACGCCGAGCGCGCGCAGCTGGCGCTGGTAGGCGTGGTTGTCCTCGGTCAGCGGGCCGGCCCCGAGCTCGCGGGCGAACAGCGAGTCCTTGGTGTGGACCACGCCGCGGTAGGTGCGGGCCCCGACCTGGCGCCGGCAGGCGGCGATCTCGAGCGAGTGGACCCACTCCGGGTCGGCCACGGCCGGGAACTCGCGGCAGGCGTAGCGGTCCGAGCAGCTCTCGTCGCGCACGGCGGCGGTGGCGATGACCAGCGACCCGACCCGCACCGCCTGCGGCTGCAGCGAGCCGGAGGTGCCGACCCGCAGGAACAGGCGGGCGCCCAGGCCGATCAGCTCGGAGACGACGATGTCCACGCTCGGGCAGCCCATGCCGGTGGCGACGGTGGCCACGTCGACCGGCCGCGGCTCCCCCTCGAGCCGGCCCAGGTAGACGTTGTGCTGGCGGTCCGAGGGGACGACCTCGAGGCCCGAGAAGCGCTCGCCGATGCGGCGGGCGCGGCCGTCCGAGCCGGGCAGGAGGAAGACCCGGCCGAGGCGGCCGTTGCCCGTGACGTGCTCGGGGCCGATGGCGAGGTGGTGGGGGGCGTGGTGCTCCATCTCAGTGCTCCAGGGTGCGCTCGAGAGTGGCGATGCGCTCGGCGCAGATCTCCTCGAGGGCCTCGGCGGTGCGGGCGCGGGCGGCGAAGTCGTCGGTCCACAGCTCGCGGTGGCGCTGCCAGACGGCGTCGAGGGAGGCGTCGTCGACGCCCCGCCAGGTGGCCCGCTTGTGGGCCAGGAACAGCTCGCGCGAGGCGTACTCGGGGGCGGGCCAGCGCTCGGCGAGGGCGTCGGCCAGGGTGAGGCCGTAGCGGGCGAGGGAGCGCACCTTGCGCCAGTAGTCGAGCACGTCCTCGACGTAGGCCGGCACGTCGAAGGCGCGCGAGCCGGCGTCGTAGATGGCGCAGCGCTCGAGGATCGCGGACGGCAGGGCGAGCTGCGACGCCTCGAGCTCCGGCGCCAGCAGGGCCTCGCGCCGGATCAGGTCGGTGCCGGGGATGCCGACCCGGAGCGGGGTGCGGCTGTCGACCAGGCGCAGCTTGCCCTCGAGGTAGACGACATGGCTGCCGAGGTAGTCGGGGGAGGCCTCGCGCAGGCGCGGCTCGAGCGCGGCCAGGCACTTCTCGAGCTTGTGGCAGCCGATGGTGAAGAAGACCAGGGCGCGGATCGAGGAGCCGATCTGGCGCACGTGCTCGAGCACCACCTCGAGCCCGTTGGCGACGGTGACCCCGGTGGCGACCACGTCGGCGGCGAGGAGCACGGCGCCGGGCGGGACCTGCAGCTTGCGGTACATGTCCTCCCGCACCTGCCAGCGACCCTCGACCCGGAAGCGCTGCGAGCTCATGAAGACCGAGGCGAGGGCGTTGAGGCCGTAGGCCTCGTGGAGGGCGTTGCGGAGGTCGAAGTTGAGGCCGCCGCGCAGGAAGTGGAGCACGCACACCCGCGTCGGCGGGGTGCTCGCGACGAGGTCGCGGAACGGCGCCGCGGCGAGCGCGGCGACCATCGCCGAACGCAGGGCGGCGGTGTACTCGCAGCCGAGCAGCTCGGGGCGGTTGCAGATGTCCCGGCTCCACGGGGTGGACACGACCCAGCGCCGGACGTCGCCCTGGTAGTCGCCGCCGACCTCGTACCAGCTGGCGTCGGGCGCACTCGCGACACGCGTCAGGTACTGCATCGTCGAACCCCCGGTCGACCATCCTACGGTGGCGCGGCGCGGTCGGCAAGCGCGGGGGCCGACGGGCCGACGGCGACCAGGGCGGGGCGCGCGCCGCGGCCGCGCCTGGCCCAGCCGCGAGCC
>CAYTJW010000930.1:0-2607 GCA_964438135.1 uncultured Thermoanaerobaculia bacterium | reverse complement strand
CAGCTCCTCGCGCAGCTCGAACACGTTCATCCTGCACCTGCCGGGCGTCGTGCGATGGGTGTCCAACGGGCCGGAGAGCGGGCTGCGGCCATCTCTGGCGATCATAGCCGGTCCGTGGCGGTGCACGCACCCGCCACCAGAGATTGGATTCCGCCGTTCGCGACCCGCCCTACCAGCGTCATGGATCTCCAGCCGGGGAGCACGCACCGCGGCTGCTGGTCAGGCAAGTGCCGTGCGCGCCCCCTGCCCGGACACGTTGCGTCGCCACGCGGCCCAGGACGGGCCGCTCGCGGGGCACTGATCTGATTCTCGCGGTGCACTCGCCGCCGTTCGTAACTCGGGCAGGTGCACCGTGGGGGTACCAGGTGTGCGCCAGGCAAGGCCTGGCCCGGAGGCGGTACCGCAGGCTGGAGCGAACGCCAGGGCGCTGGAGCCCGTGGCCATCCGGCCCGATCGCGGGGCCTACGAGCCGCCGGCCATCCCCAGCAGCTCGGCCGTGGTGTGGCAGACCACGCCGTGGCCCCGCAGGTCGCGGTCGTTCGACCACAGGGGCAGACCCAAGGCGCGAGCCAGCGCGAGGGGGTGGGCGTCGTCGGGGTCCCGACCACGGAGGTCACGGCGGGCGCGGGCGAGCTCGCGGCGGTAGTCGGCAGGGGAGTGCGCGACCAGGGGCAGGAGTCGCCACTGGAGCTCGACGAGCTCGACCGGCAGCCCGTACCTCCCGGCCAGGACCGGCAGGTACTCGTCGACCTCTCCCATGTTGAACCTCGTCACGTGGACCGTCACCTCGAGCTCGGTGATGACGCGGAGGGCGGCCTTGCCGATGACGGCCGACAGAAGGACGTTAGCGTCGCCGACGACCGCGGCGATGGGCATCGAAGCCCTCCTGCACGGCCTGCTCGCTCGCGCCGGCAGCGTCGAGCAGCGAGGCCAGGTGTCGGCCCAGCACCTCGGCCATCTCCCGCCGCAGGTCGGTCGGGACGCGGTCCGGGTCGTCGAGGGGAAGATAGAGGCCGGACAGCTTCCCGTGTCGGGTGACGAGCACCGGCTCGTGGCCGCCGAGCAGGGCGGCGAGGTTGTCGCGGATCTCCCGGACGCCTGCCACTCGCATGACGTCGACCTCCGCACCCAAGGTAGGTCCCCTGGGATCTTGTGTCAATACTTGTGTACACAAGCGTGCACGTCGCCGTGAGCCCGACGCGCGCCCCGCGAGCCTCTCGGCCCTCGCGCGCTACGGCAGCGGGAGGGGCACGATCGCCCAGCACTGCGGCCGGCTCTCTCGGCCCTCGCGCGCGACGGCAGCGGGCTGTCTCATTGAGCCGTGGTGATCGAGTCGTGGCGTCGACCCGCCCGCGAGGACCCACGCCACCGACTCGTCCACCGGTCCCGGGAGATCGGGCAGGACGGAGTCAACGGCCGCGGTGCGACGCCGAGAGCGGGGCCCGGGCAGGGGGAAAGGGTCGGCGTTGCGGAGCGAGCCTCGGGCAGGAGTCGCGGCGCGACTCCTGGGGGCCCCCGGGACCACCTCCAGATGGCCCTCTCGTCTCTGGCGAGGGGTCAGCCGCCAGACGGGCGGCGGCGCGGCTCCTCCGGCTCCAGGCCGAGGGCGACGCGAATGGTGTTGAGGTGCAGGCCCACGGTCACGCCGTCGGCCTGGTAGCCGCCGGCCGGGCTGATGACGACCGGGATGCCCAGGCCGCGGGCAGAGTGGAGCACGAGGCGGTCGCGCTCCGCCAGGCGCTGCCAGGTCATGCCGTGGATCGAGCCGAGGCGGTCGTTCTCGTGCGGGTCCATGCCGGCCAGGAACACGACCAGGCCCGGCTGGAAGGACTCGAGCAGGGCCGGCAGCCGGGCGAGGGCGCGCAGGTACCGGTCGGCGTTGACCACCACCCGGACCACCGCCCGCCCGCCCTCGGCCTCGGGCACGCCCCAGCTCTCGCGCGCCAGGTCGAAGATGGCGCAGCGGGGGTCGGCGCCGGCGAGGGCCCAGGTGCCGTTGCCCTGGTGGGCGTCGAGGTCCACGACCGCGACCCGCTCGACCGCGCCCTCGTCGAGCAGGGCGCGGGTGCCGCCGACGACGTAGTTGAAGGTGCAGAAGGCAGACCCCTTGTCGCGCGTGGCGTGGTGGGCGCCGGAGGCGGGGTGGAAGGTCACGCCTTCCGCCAGGGCGAGCTTCGCCGCGGCCCGGAAACCGCTCCAGGCCCGCACCAGCGCGTCGACCAGGCGCGGGCTCCAGTGGAAGTGCTGGCTCTCGGCGAGGGACCGCGGCTCGCCGGTCCGCACCGCCCGGGCGTAGTCGGCGGCATGGGTCCGCCCGATCTCGAGCCAGGTGCGCTCGGCGTCGAACTCGGGGTCCGGCCGGAGGTCGAGCAGCCCCAGCTCGCGGCCGCGGTCGACGATCTCCTTGTGCTTGCGGGTCGACAGCAGCGGCGAGGCGTCCGGGCAGTGGTACGCCTCGTCCCAGACGGTGGGGAGGCCCTTGGGGTGGAGCCCGGTCAGGGCGGCGCCCGTCACGGCCAGCCCCGCCCGCGGCACCGTCGTCGGCTACCGGCCGAGCATGCCGAGGATGTCGTCGAGCGGGTTGCCATCGCCGTCCAGGTCGAGCAG
>CAYTJW010000929.1:0-2608 GCA_964438135.1 uncultured Thermoanaerobaculia bacterium | reverse complement strand
TCGACCAGCGCCTCCGGCTCGCCGGTGAGCTCGACGGCCCGCCGGTCGGCGGCGGCCTCGCGCTCCCGACTGCGACCCAGGAGCGCCCTGGCGACGAGGAGCACCACCGCCGGCCAGGCGAGCAGCGCCGGCCAGGACACCGGCAGCAGCCAGCTGGCGAGCGGCGCCGCCAGCACCGCCCCCGCCACCAGCAGCAGCATGCCGAGGGACGCCCGCCGCAGGGTGCGGGCGTCGAGCTGCTCGAGGTGGGCCACCTCGTGGGCCAGGATCGCCCGCACCTCCTCGGGTCGGAGCAGCTCGAGCAACGGCCGCGTGAGCAGCACCGCCGGCCTCTTCGGGTCGGGCAGGGCGAGGGCGTTGGCCCAACGGGCGCCCGCGAGGTCGGCGCAGAACAGGAGCGGCACCGGCACCCGCGACCGCTCGCCGAGCGCGGCCAGGAACTCGGGCAGGCCCGGCACGGCCCCGGGGTCGAGGGGTGCGGCGCGCAGCGCGCGCAGCAGGCCGCGGCGCGGCCGCATGAGCGTGACGAGCAGAACCGCCGCCAGCGCCACCGAAACCCAGGGCCGCTGCGGGCCGGCGAGGTCGACCAGCAGCGGCGCCACCGCCAGCAGCGCCCACAGCAACCCGAAGAGCAGGAACAGGCGCGCCAGCCACGCGAGGTAGGCGGTGAAGCCCCAGGTCTCGCCGAAAGCCGCCCGCCGCGCCGGGAACGCCCCGGCCAGCGCACCGAGAGCCCCGGCCGGGGCGAGCCACAGGGCGTGCCACCCGCCGCCCAGCACGACCACGGCCAGCGCCACCGCCGCCACCTGCGCCTGCCGCTGCCGGTGCCGCCACCACAGCTCGGCGAAGAGGGGGCCGGACGAGCTCCGGACCAGGCCGCGACCCGACCACCAGGCGTAGAGACCGGGGGCGGCGGCCGCCGCGGCGGCGAGGAGGAGGCGGGCGGTCATGGCGGCGGGCCGGCCAGGTTCGACGGCGCCCGAGGCCGGACCATCGGGCACGAGAGCGGGCAGAGTCGCGCCCGGCTGCCCGGGGCGCGACTCAGGCCCTCATGCCCTGGCGGTGCGGGGCCCTCGCGGTCAGGCGATGGTCACCTCGGGGCAGAGGTAGACGTCCTGCACCGCCTGGATCAGCGCGACGCCGTCGGCCATCGGCTTCTGGAAGGCCTTGCGGCCCAGGATCAGGCCCTGGCCGCCGGCGCGCTTGTTGACCACCGCGGTGACGACCGCCTGCGCCAGGTCGTTGTCGCCGGAGGCGCCGCCGGAGTTGATCAGGCCGGCGCGGCCGAGGTAGCAGTTGACCACCTGCCAGCGGGTCCACTCGATCGGGTGGTCCGGGACCAGCGACGAGTACACCAGCTTGCTGGTCTTGCCGAAGGAGACGGCGTTGTAGCCGCCGTTGCACTCCGGCTGCTTCTGCTTGATGAGGTCGGCCTCGATGGTCACGCCGAGGTGGTTGGCCTGGCCGGTGAGGTCGGCGGCGACGTGGTAGTCGGTCGCGTCCTTCTTGAACGCCGGGTTGCGCAGGTAGCACCACAGGACGGTGAACATGCCGAGCTGGTGCGCCTGGGCGAAGGCCGTCGACACCTCCTCGATCTGCCGGCGGCACTCGGGCGAGCCGAAGTAGATGGTGGCGCCGACGCCGGCCGCGCCGAGGTCGAAGGCCTGCTCGACCGAGGCCCACATGGTCTGGTCGTGGATGTGCGGGTAGGCCAGCAGCTCGTTGTGGTTGAGCTTGACGATGAACGGGATGCGGTGAGCGTACCGGCGCGACACCGCGCCCAGCACGCCGAGGGTGGAGGCGACCCCGTTGCAGCCGGCCTCGACCGCCAGCTTGACGATGTTCTCCGGGTCGAAGTAGATCGGGTTGGGCGCGAAGGAGGCCGCGCCCGAGTGCTCGATGCCCTGGTCGACCGGCAGGATGGAGATGTAGCCGGTGTCGCGCAAGCGGCCGTTCGAGTACAGCCCCTGCAGGTTGCGCAGCACCACCGGGGAGCGGTCGGTCTGCACCATCACCCGGTCCACGAAATCGGGGCCCGGCAGGTGCAGCAGGTCCCCGGACACGCCCCTGCACTGGTAGTCGAGCAGCCCTGCCTGCTCACCGAGTTGCTTGCGAATGGTCTCGATCATGGCTACCTCCCGTGCTCAGGAGACGATTGTATCCGGAGGACGCGAGGCCCGGCAACCGCGGCAACCCAAGGCCCGAGCAGCAGCGACGCCCGGGGGCGCCTACTGCGGGGCCACGTAGGTCGGGTCCCCGGTCACGTTGTCGACCACCGATGCATAGGCGAGCACCACTCCCCCAAGAGGGAGTGTGACCGTGGCGAACCCGTTGACTACCTCCACGCCCTCACCGAAGGCGTGGTTCACCTGCAGAGCCTCGTACCCACGCAGCTCGAAGGAGCGGTCCGAGATCCGAGTGCCGTCCGACGAGAACAGCTGCAGGCGCACCATGACGCCTCGACCAGTGACGTCCAGGAAACCGATGTTCGTCCGAAAACGCCTGCTCTCCTCGAGCTGGGCCAGCACCCCCCACGTATTCATCATCGAGAACGCCTAGCGCAGCCGTTGGCCGCAACCAAACCCGGGCGAGGTGATCTGGTTGCGGG
>CAYTJW010000928.1:0-2610 GCA_964438135.1 uncultured Thermoanaerobaculia bacterium | reverse complement strand
CTGACAGCAGCTCGCAGCTCGCAGCTGTCAGCTCTCAGCTGTCAGCTGTCAGCTGTCAGCGATCAGCTCCCCCGCCCGACCCGGGGCCACCGGGAAGAGTGGGGGAGCTTGCTGTCCGGGGAGCCGGGCCCCGCCGCGGGCGGGTGGGGGAAGCCGACAGCTGAAGGCTGAACGCTGACAGCTCCCCCTGCCGCGCCGTGGCAGAAAACGCTTGCAATCCTCCACCGACCCATGGAGAATGAATGAGTGCTCATTCATGGTCGCCATCGGGTCTGAGCAAGGAGGTCAGCGTGGAGTACAAGGTCGACCTGCGTGACGTCAAGTTCCAGCTCTTCGAGTGGCTCCAGCTGGGCGAGCTCTTGAAGGCGGAGCGCTTCGCCGGCCAGTGGGACGCCGACAGCGTCGACATGGTCATCAACGAGGCGCTGAAGCTCGCCCAGGAGCAGATGGCGCCCGTCAACGCCGACGGCGACACGGTCGGGGCGCACTACCACGACGGCAACGTGACCATGCCGCCGTCGTTCAAGCCCGTCTTCCAGACCCTGTGCGAGGGCGGCTGGATCGGGCTCCTCGCCGGCCCCGAGTTCGGCGGCATGAGCCTGCCGGAGACGGTCGGCACGGCGGTCACCGAGTTCTTCTCGGGCGCCAACCCGTCCCTCAACCTGACCCTCATGCTGACCCGCGGCGCCGGCGCGATCATCGAGCACTTCGGCACCGAGGAGCAGAAGAGGCTGTTCGTCGCCAACCTGTACTCGGGGGCGTGGACCGGGACGATGTGCCTGACCGAGCCCCAGGCCGGCTCCGACGTCGGCGCCTCCAAGGCCCGGGCCACCAAGCTGCCCGACGGCAGCTACCGCATCAGCGGCGAGAAGATCTTCATCACTTCTGGCGACCACGACCTGACCGACAACATCGTCCACCTCGTCCTGGCCCGCACGCCGGAGGCAGCCCCGGGCACCAAGGGCCTGTCGATCTTCATCATCCCCAAGATCTGGGTCAACCCGGACGGCTCGCTGGGCTCACCCAACGACGTCCGCTGCGACCGCATCGAGGAGAAGATGGGGATCCACGGCTCCCCCACCTGCGTCCTCGTCTTCGGTGGCAACGACGGCTGCCGCGGCCTGCTCCTGGGGGAGGAGCAGCAGGGCATGAAGATCATGTTCCGGCTGATGAACGCCGCCCGGATCGAGGTCGGCCTGCAGGGCTCCGCCGCCGCCGGCGCCGCCCACCAGCAGGCTCTGGAGTACGCCAAGGTCCGCCTGCAGAGCCGCCACTGGAAGGCGATGAAAGAGCCGGACTCGCCGCAGGTGCCGATCATCGAGCACCCCGACGTCCGTCGCATGCTGCTCAACGCCAAGGCCTACACCGAGGCCATGCGGGCCATCCTGCTCAAGACCTCCCACTACGTCGACCTCAGCCACACCAGCGAGGGCGCGGAGCGCGATCGGTACCAGGACTACGTCGAGGTGCTGACCCCGATCTGCAAGGCGTGGGCCTCGGAGTGGGGGCTGCAGGTCAGTCACTGGTGCCTGCAGGTGTTCGGCGGCTACGGCTACACCCGCGAGTACCCGGCCGAGCAGATCATGCGCGACGCCGAGATCGCCACCATCTACGAGGGCACCAACGGCATCCAGGCGCTGGACTTCGTCGCCCGCAAGCTGACCCTCAAGGGGGGCAAGCCGGTGCGCGACCTGCTCGGCCAGGCCGAGGGGACCTTCAAGAGGCTGAAGGACGACCGCGAGCTGATGGAGCCGGCCTGGATGCTGGCGGCGGCCCTCAAGCAGATCGAGACCATCGCCAAGGACCTCGGCAAGCGCCCGGACGGGATCGAGCTCACCCTGCTCAACGCCGTGCCGGTGCTGGACATGGTCGGCACCTGCCTGGGCGCCCACTACCTGCTGGAGCAGGCGGTCATCGCCCGCGAGCGACTGCAGTCGATCGTCGCCGCCCGCGGCGTCGACCCCAAGGACGCCAGGGCCTACGCCGCCCTGCTCGCCGACGACCCCGAGGCCGCCTTCTACCACACCAAGGTGCAGACCGCGATCCAGTTCGCCTACGTCGCCCTGCCGACCGTGCCGGCCCGCGCGGCCGCCATCCGCTCCGGCGTCAAGGCGCCGCTGGTCGCCGTCATGTAGCGGACCGTGATCTCCGCCGCCGGCACCCCAGCCGGGGGCTTTTTTTCTCGCCCGCCCTCACCCGGGGGCGGGCCTCTTCTTCTCACCCGATGCCGCTCCCGGGCGGAGCCGCGACCCCCTTGGCCTCGCGCTCAGGGCAGCCGGTAGAGCGTCACGGTGCCGCCCCTGTCCCCGCGCCCCAGCACCACCAGCTGGTCGTCGCCGCACAGGGCCACGTCGCCGCCCCAGCCGCGATCACCGAGGTCGAGCCGCCGCGCCTCCCCGGTCCCGAGGTCGACCACCACCGGGTCGCCGCCCGGGCCGGCCACCAGGGCGCGACGGCCGGCGACCCCCCTCAGGCTGGCCCACGACGGGGCCGGCACCACGCCGACAGCCTCCAGGTGGGCGTTGCACCCCTCGGCAACCGGGACGACCCGCCACAGGTGGAGGCAGTCACCGTCGCGCGCGGCGCAGACCGCGCCGCCCCCGCCCCCCT